>JBFGHG010000139.1:0-7111 GCA_041578395.1 Acidobacteriota bacterium | reverse complement strand
GGCCGCCTCCACCGCCAGGGCATGCTTGAGCAGGTGCGGAGCAGTGGTGTGCGTCCTCAGCAGTGTCCAGGCCTCTTCTCGTGTCGGTAGCACGTGCCTCCTGTATACTCGGGAATTTGACCATGTTCGCGCGGGAGTGTCCAGGGCAGCAGAGATGATCGAAGAGAGCCGCAAGCGGAAAGCCAGAATCGTGGCCACCATCGGGCCGGCCACCAGCTCGCGCGAGAAGCTGCGGCAGCTGATGGAGGCGGGCATGGACGTGGCGCGCCTCAACTTCTCGCACGGCACCCACGACACCTACGCCCGCATCATCGCCGACATCCGTGGGCTGTCCCAGGAGCTGGAGCGGCCGATCGCCATCATGCAGGACCTGCAGGGCGTGAAAATCCGCACGGGTCCGCTGCAAGGCAGCGGTCCGGTGGAGCTGGAGGCGGGCTCGCGCTTCACCATCACCACCGAGGCCATCGACGGGGACGCCTCCCGCGTGTCCACCTCTTACTCCAGCCTCCCCGGGGACGTCGAGCCGGGCTCGACCATCCTGCTCTCGGACGGGCACCTGGAGCTGAAGGTGCTATCCACCTCGAAGACCGAAGTGGAATGCGAGGTCGTGCTGGGAGGTCCGCTGGCCGAGAACCAGGGGATCAACATCCCGGACGCCACCATCTCCGCCCCTTCGCTGACGGGCAAGGACATGGACGATGTCCGCTTCGGCGCCGAGCACGGGGTCGACTACGTGGCGCTCTCGTTCGTCCGCCGCCCCGAGGACGTGCTCACCCTGCGGGAAGTGATGGGCCTGAATCAGACCGCCGAAATCCCCGTCATCGCCAAGCTCGAAAAACCCGCCGCCATCGAGAGCCTGGACGGCATCCTGGAGGTCTGCGACGGCGTGATGGTGGCCCGCGGAGACCTGGGGGTGGAACTGCCGCCCGAACGGGTCCCGATCATCCAGAAGCAGGTGATCAGCGCGGCCAACTCGCAGGGGAAGCTGGTGATCACCGCCACCCAGATGATGGAGTCGATGATTACCAACGCCCGCCCCACGCGCGCCGAGGCGTCCGACGTCGCCAACGCCGTCTTCGACGGCACGGACGCCGTGATGCTCTCGGGAGAGACCGCCATCGGCGAGTACCCCCTCGTGTCGGTGCGGATGATGTCGAGAATCATCCGGGAAGCGGAAAAGCAGGGTGCCTCCTCCTCCTACCGCTCCCGCAACGACCAGCCCTCCAGCTTTCCGGAAGCCGTCTGCGAGTGCGCCTACTACGCCTCCAAGGCAATCCGGGCGCGCGCCATCGTGGCCTTCACGCAGAGCGGCTCCACGGCGCGGATGATCTCCAAGTACCGGCCGCCGGTGGAGATCCTGGCCTTCACCCCCTTCGAGCACGTGGCCCGCCGCATGAGCTTCTACTGGGGGGTCACCCCCCTGCTGATGGGCGAGATCATGCACATCGACGAACTGATCACGGCCCTGGAACAGCTGCTGCGCGAACGCCGGCTGGCCAACCCGGGGGACAACCTGATCATCCTCTCCGGCGCGCCCATCATGGAGCGCGGGCACACCAGCCTGATGAAACTGCACACCGTCAAACCAAGCGAGTAGAAGGACCCATGCAGCCGTTCGAGAGGATCGTCGTGCTGGTGGCCGACAGCGTCGGGATCGGAGAGATGCCCGACGCGGCGGCCTTCGGCGACGAGGGGAGCGACACCCTGGGGCACCTGGCGGCCCGGCGTCCGCTCGAGCTGCCCAACCTGGTTCGCTGGGGGCTGGGAAACATCCGCCCGCTCGAGCATCTTCCGCCCTCGCCCGAGCCGGCGGCGAGCTTCGGCAGGATGGCGCTGGCCGGCGCGGGCAAGGACACCACCTCCGGACACTGGGAGATGATGGGGGTGATCCTCCAGGAGCCCTTCCCCACCTACCCGGACGGCTTCCCCCCCGAGGTGATGCAGCGTTTCGAGGCGGCCATCGGGCGGGGGAGTTTGGGCAACGTGACGGCCAGCGGCACCGAGATCATCGAGCGGCTGGGGGAGGAGCACCTGCGCACCGCCAAACCGATCGTCTACACCTCGGCCGACAGCGTCTTCCAGATCGCGGCCCACGAGGAGGTGATCCCGATCGGGGAGCTGTACCGGATCTGCGAAACGGCGCGCGGCATCCTCGAGGGCCGGCACCAGGTGGGACGGGTGATCGCCCGCCCCTTCGCGGGGCGTCCGGGGAGCTTTCAGCGCACGGCCCGCCGCAAGGACTACGCCATCCCGCCGCCCATCGACACCGTGCTGGACCGCCTGCAGGCCAGGGGTGTACCGGTGACGGCCATCGGCAAGATCGCCTCCATCTACTGTCACCGGGGGGTGGACCGGGAGCTGAAGACCGCCGGCAACCCGGCCACCGCCGAGACCACGCTCGAGGTCCTGTCCGAGGGGGGCGAGGGCCTGGTCTTCGCCAACTTCGTCGACTTCGACATGCTCTACGGCCACCGCAACGACCCGGAGGGCTACTCGCGGGCGCTGGAGGAGTTCGACCAGGACCTCGGGCGGATCGAGGCCGCTCTGGATTCGAAGGACCTGCTGGTGGTGGTGTCCGACCACGGCTGCGACCCGACCACCCCCTCCACCGACCACACCCGCGAGTACGCCCTGCTGCTGGCGTTTGCTCCGTCGCAGCCGAAAGGCCGCGATCTGGGGACCCGCGGCACCCTCGCCGACCTGGGCGCCACCATCGCGGAGAACTTCGGCGTGGACTCCCCGGCTGGCACGAGCTTCCTGGAGAAAGTGGCACCGGCTTCCTGCCGGTGATGCACCGGAAGAGAGCATCACAGCCCGGAAGGCTGTGCCACGCAAATCACGGTCTGGAAGGCTGTGCCGCACGCGTGCTACCCTCACTAGCCATGTCGGCGCAAAAGACCAGACTGGTGGTGCGAGTCGTCTCCTGCGACGCCAAGGTGATCGGGACGCTGGTGGGGGGGTGCCGGGTCACCGTGCGGCACCGCGACACCGGCGAAGTCCTGGCGCGCGGAGTGCAGCAGGGCGGTTCGGGGGACACCGAGGCGATCATGAAGCAGCCGCACCCCCGTTTCGGAACGGTCTTCGGCACCGAGGGGAGTGCCTGCTACACGGCCGAGCTGGAGCTGGCCGAACCGACGCCGGTGGAAGTGACCGCGGAGGGGCCGCTGGCCTTTCCCGACGCGGCGCAGACAGCCTCCAAGACGACCTGGCTGATTCCCGGCGAGCACCTGGAGGGGGAAGGCCTGACGCTGACCCTGCACGGCTTCATCGTCGACCTCATGAGCCCGGGCAGCGCCGAAGTCTTCCACTCGGGCGACCCGCTGCACCTGGAAGCGTGCGTCAAGCTGCTCTGAGGGTGCCCCATCGAGCCCGGCGGGCTCTGGGACGCTGACCTGCTGAGGGTGCGCGGCGAGGTCTTTCATCAGGATACGCGGGTGGGCGAGCTGGATTTCCGCTACGCCGGGCGGGTCAACGTCTTCGAAGCGGACTTCACCGTCCCCGACGTCGCCAAGGACTACGAGGTGCTGGACGTCCGGGTGACGGCGGCACAGGCACCGGCGGGCAATTTCGGCTACCAGCGCCGCACCTACAAGTTGACGCCATGACGAACATCTATTTCTGGATCATCCTGATCTATCTGCTGGCCCTGGTGGGAGTGGGCTGGTGGGGCAGCCGCGGGGTGAAGACACAGGAAGACTTCTCGGTGGCCGGCCGCCGCCTCAGCGCCTTCGTCCTGTTCGGCACCATGCTGGCCACCTGGATCGGTACCGGCAGCATCTTCGGCAACGCCGAGAAGACCTACCGCGTGGGGATCTCGGCCTTCATCATCCCCTTCGCCTCGCTGGCCGGGATCATGGTGCTCTACTTTTTGGCGGCACGGGCGCGTGGGCTGAAGGGGATCACCGTCCAGGACCTGCTCGAGCGCCGCTACAACGCCTGGGCCCGCATCGGCGGCACCATCACCCTGGTGATCGCCTACACCACCATCGTCTCCTACCAGTACCGGGCGGCCGGGGCCGTGATCAACCTGGCCCTGCCCGAACTCGAGGTGCAAACGGCGGTCATCCTGATCACGGCCTTCATTATCCTCTACACGGCGCTGGCCGGGATGGTCTCGATCGCCAACATCGGCGTGATCCAGGGCGTGACCATGATCGTGGGGATCACGATTTCGCTGCCGGTCTTCTACTTCCGCGCCGGGGGACTGGAGGGGATGCGGCAGGTGCTGGAGCCCTCGCACTTCGAGCTGTTCGGCCCCATCTCGTTTCTGGAGGCGATCGGCCTGCTGCTGCCCGCCTTCCTGCTGATCCTGGGCGACGCCAACATGTTCCAGCGCTTTTTCTCGGCCCGCTCGGAGGGGACGGCGCAGAAGGCGGTCGGCTGGCTCCTGTTCGGCGTGGCCTTCATGGAGCTGACGATCATCGTCACGGCCTGGGTGGCCAGTTCGCTCGAGCCGAACCTCGAAATCCACGGGCGGGTGATCGCCTTCGCCGCCCGCGACCATCTGCCGCTGCTGCTGGGGGCCCTGCTGCTGACCACCATCATGGCGATCATCCTGTCGACGGCCGGCAGCTACCTGCTGGCGCCCGCCACCTGCATCGTGCGCGACATCTACCAGCGCTTCGTCAATCCCGAGGCCTCCGAGCGCACCCTGGTCTGGCTGCTGCGCGGGACGGTCGTGCTGCTGGGGATCGCCGCCTACTACCTCTCCACGCTGTCGGACGAATTCCTGTCGGTGGCGCTGCTGGCCTACACCATCTACGGCGCCGGCATCACCCCGGCCCTGATCGCCGCCTTCGTCTGGCGCCGGGCCACGGCCGCCGGCGCGCTGGCCTCGATCCTGACGGGGACGGCGGTGACGCTGCTGTGGAAGGTCGTGCAGGGAAGCCTGGGGACGCTGGGCGAGCTGCACGAGGTCGTCCCGGCGATCGTGGCGTCGGTGCTGGCGCTGGTGGTGGTGTCGCTGGCCACCCCGAGGTCGCCGCCGGAGAAGGTGGACCCGTTCTTCGCGGAGAGCGGCGAAGCTTGATACCGATTCGTGCGCGCGAGTTCTCCTCACGAGCAGGACCATGATCAGGAGTGACCGATGCGAGTGATTCAAGCGGCCGACTTCAGAGCCCGCTGCCTCCGGCTGATGGATGAAGTTGCCGAGACTGGCGAGCCGATCGTGATCACCAAGAACGGCAAGCCCGTGAGCCGACTGGTGCCTTACCGCGAGAAGCCGGCGCCGCTGTACGGATCCCTGCGGGGAATGGTCGAGGTGAAAGGAGACATCGTCTCGCCACTGGACGCCGAGTGGGGAGCGCTCGAATGAGTGGGAGGGCCCGGCCGAGCGGCTGGACGCCTCCCGTTGAACCTTACTTCCGCTGGTACTCGATCTCCATCGACTTCATCTCGCCCTGCGGCGTCGAAACGTACATCTCCATCGTGTGGTGATCGTCGCCGCTCAGCGTGATCACGGAGCGGCGGGTCATGGGCTGGCCGCTCGAGGGATTCGTGCACTCGCTGGTCATGGTCCAGACCTTGCCCGTGGAGTCCAGCTGGCCGTGTTCGACCGTCATCATGGTGGAAGCGCTGTCGATCCAGAACCCTTCCCAGCGCTTGTCGGTGGTGTTGTAGCCCCAGTATCCGCGCCCCTGGAAGTCGGGGAAGGGGCCCTCGTCGGTTTTGCCTTCGTACACCTGGCGCAGGTAGCGGCCGCCCAGCTCCATGCTGTTGGTCATGGTGCCGGTGGTCACCGACGGCTCGCCGGGACCGAACCAGATCTTGACGGTGGCGGCGAAGGTGCCTACGAAGGGCTGCAACTTCTGGTGTTCGGCGGTGGGGGCGCCCATGGCCGCGAAGTCTTCGTGAGAGGGGGGTGCTGCGTCGCTCATGTTCGAAACCTCCTGTGAAGAGAAGAACCAGTCTTCAGGAATCTGACGCCAGAGTACTTCAGAAGCCGACCCGCGCGCAAAAGGCACAAAAGGATCAGTGAATCGTGCTCTGCCCCGGCAGCGGCTGATCGACCGGGATCACGTTGCGGTTGATCGCCTGGTCCAGGTCGATTACGTAAGTGTCGGGCGAATCGAGCAGCACCGGCGAGTGAGTGGCGGCCACGATGCGGAAGTCGCGCTCATCGACCAGCTCCATGAGCATCTTCAGGACCCGCCGCTGGTTGGAGACCGACAGCGCCATCTCCGGCTCGTCCAGCAGCAGAATGGTGCCCTTGGGCAGCGAGGGGAAGGAGTCCTTGAAGAGGCTCAGCATGACCTGCCCATGGCTGGCCATCTCCAGGAACTCCCGCATCTCCGGGTTGTCTTCGAACAGCTCCAGCTGTTTGCGCGGGTTGTGCTGCTCGGCGTCGAAGAAGAAGACCTGCCCGGGCTTCACCTTGCCGGTGTCCAGCCGGTAGACGTAGTTGTCGACCTGCTCGCCCTGCAGCGCGTAGTAGAGGGAATGGAGCAGGGTCGACTTGCCGGAGCCGTTTTCCCCCTTGAGCATGATCAGCGGATGGGAAAGATCGACCACCATCGGCATGTGGAAGTTGAGGCCGATGAAGACCGGGTGGGACAATATTTTCAAATGCATGGTTCTCTCTCGTTTCGGTTGCTCGATCGAAAACCTTGATTGTCCCGCATCCGCGGCGGACGGGTCAAATGGGGGGCACGCATTCCCGAGCGTGATCCGGAATCACAGCCTGGAAGGCGGTGCCACGAACGGGTTCAAACGACCAGCCGAACCGTGATCAGCGTCTGGTCGTCGCTGTCCTCTACGTTGCCGTTGGAGAAGTCGGCCACGGCGCGGCAGATCGCCTGGTTGATCGCCTCCGGCGATTCCCCACCATGGCGCTGCAGCAACTCGTGCATCCGCTCCAGGCCCAGCTCTTCCCCGGCCGGGTTCATGGCTTCGTGAAAGCCGTCCGAGGCCAGCACCACCGTGTCGCCTGCCTGCAGCTCCAGGCAGGTCTCGTCGTAGCTGACGTCTGGAAGGATGCCCAACGGCAGTCCGCTGATATGGACCTGGCTGACGCGCCCTTCCCGGATCAGCCAGGGATGCGGGAAGGCCGCGTTGGCCACGGTCAGGGTCCGCGGGCGGGGATCGTAGAGAGCGAACAGCAGCGCCACGAAGC
>JBFGHG010000138.1:0-7138 GCA_041578395.1 Acidobacteriota bacterium | reverse complement strand
GCTGTAGGGGTAGTAGACCTCGGGGCGCACGGGGTCGGTGACGTCCCACTGCCTGGCGTCGGCGACGACTCCCACCACCTCGGCCCACTCCCAGTTGGAGGATTGGCGGATGCGCTTGCCCAGGACGTCGCCTCCCCACAGCCGGCCCGCCAGCGTCTCGTTGACCAGGACCACGCGCGGAGAGTCGGGACGGTCCCGCCGCGTGAAGACCCGGCCGCGGCGCAGGGCGATGCCGGAAGCGGAGAAGAAGCCTGGATCGACGGTCCGGAACGAAGCGTTGGGGCGCTCCTTCGGCGGCAGCTCCAGACCGTCGGCCCGCACGCCGGAGGACCACAGGTCGCCCCCCAGGTGCAGGTGATTGATCACGCCCGCCCGGCGCACGCCCGGCAGGGCATCCACCCTCTCCACCAGCTGCTCGACGAAGGGCAGGTGCTGCTCGGCCGGCCCGAAACGCGTGCCCTCCAGATCGACGTCCAGGGTGAGGCGATTCTCCGTGGCGAACCCCGGGTCGGTCCGCCGCAGCTGGTCGAAGCTGCGCAGCAGCAGGCCGGCGCCCACCAGCACCAGCACGGCCAGAGACACCTCGCCCACCACCAGGAGCGGCCCGGCCGAATGTCCGCGCGGTCCCGTGCCCGAGGTGCGCGCTTCGCTCAGATGCTCCGCCACCCGGCCGCCACGATTTCGCAGCTGAGGTGTGAGCGCGAAGGCGAGGGCGCACAGCATCGAGATCCCGGCAGCGAAGGCCAGGGCGGCCGGATGCAGCCCGATTTCGTCGAGTCTGGGCAGGTCTGCAGGGGCCAGCCACAGCAGGACCCGCAACAGCCCCGCCGCGAGCAGCACGCCCGCCGCGCCTCCCGCAATGGACAGCAGCAGGCCCTCGGCCAGCAACTGCCTCCAGATGCGGCCGGCCGCGGCTCCCAGCACCGCCCGCAACGCCATCTCCTGGCCCCGGGCCAGCGAGCGGACCAGCAGCAGATTGGCCACGTTGGCGCAGGCGATCAGCAGCACCAGGCCGGCGGCGGCCAGCAGCAGGGCCAGCGCGGGCCGCACCTCGCTGACGACCGGTTCCTGCAGCGCTTCCAGGTGAGCGCCCGGCGCCCGGCCTTCGAGGCCGTGATGCTCGATCACCCGGCGGGCGAGCCGGTCGACTTCCTGCCGGGCCTGCTCCACGGTGGCGCCGGGTGCCAGGCGGGCGAAGACGCGCAGGAACTCCGCGCTGCCCTGGCGGTCCTCGGGAGCGAAGACGAGCGGCGCCCAGAACTCCGCGCCGGTCGCCCAGAAGGGGGGAAAACGGAACCCGGGCGGCATCACTCCCAGCACCCGGTAGGCGTCTCCGTCCAGGACGATGCTCTGGCCGACGATCCGCGCGTCGCCGCCGAACTTCCGTGTCCACAGCCCGTGGCCCAGCACCACCACCCGTGGTTCGCCCTCCTCCAGCTGCTCGGGCGAGAACGCGGCACCCAGCAGCGCCTGCCGTCCCAGCAACTGGAACAGACACGGCGAGGCGAGCAGCCCGTCCAGCTTGTCGGCGTCACCGCGCCCGGTGAGCGTGGCCGAGAAGGGGGTGGCGGCGGTCACCTGCTCCAGGAGCCGGGACTGTTCCTTCCAGCTGTGGAAGAGCAGGGGAGAGCTGGCCAGCCGGAATTGACCCTCCTCAGGCCGGGCCGTGAACACGGCCACCAGGCGGTCCGCCTCCTGGTACCGCAGGGGGCTGAGCAAGACGGACTGAAACACGCTGAACAGGGCGGTGGTGGCGCCGATGCCCAGCGCCAGCGTCCCCACCGCCAGCAGGGTGAATCCGGGTTTGTGCCACAGGCTACGGGCGCGGGTCCGGACGTCCCACCAGAAATCGCTCCAGAACATGGAAACCTCCTCGTCCTCCTGGTACGGACGAAACAGGCCGGGGGTTGAGACTTGCGGAGGGGAGAAGGCGCGTCACCAGTCCCGCTCATCGGCCGCCAGCAGCGTCTGGAGCAGCACCTTGACGCCCTGGACGATCAGTCCCGGTTCGGTGAACTCCCGTGGCGAGTGGCTGATGCCACCGGCGCTGGGGACGAAGATCATCCCCACCGGCGCCAGCAGCGCGATCGACTGGGCGTCGTGGCCGGCGCCGCTGGGCAGCCGCAGGCTGGAGAATCCCAACTTCTTTGCCGACTGCTCGACCAGGTCGCGCAGCCGCGGGTCGGTGGGGGCGGCGCGGCTGAGGTAGAAGGGATCGAAGTCGAAGGAGGTCCCGGTCGCGGTGCCGATTTTGCGCGACTCTTCCCGGAGGCGCTCGAACAGCGCATCGATTCCGGCCATCTCCAGGTCGCGGATCTCCAGGCTGAGCGTCACCCGGCCCGGGATGACGTTGGGCGCGCCCGGCTCGGCCTCGATCCGTCCCACCGTCGCGACCTGCCGCCCCGGCGTATCTCTGGCGGTACGGTGCACGCGCGCCACGAACTCGGCCGCCGCCACCAGGGCGTCCCGGCGCTGGTCCATCGGCGTGGTGCCGGCGTGATTGGCGCTGCCGCTCACCGTGACGTTCCAGCGCCGGATGCCCACGATTCCCTCGACGACCCCGATGTCGATGCCCCGGGACTCGAGTACCGCTCCCTGCTCGATATGCAGTTCCAGGTAAGCGGCGATCTCGCCGGGGGACCGCTTCACCTGCTCCAGCCGGGCGGGGTCGCCCCCGGCGAAGGTCAGTCCTTCTCCAATCGTCTTTCCGCTGGCCGTGGGCAGGTCCAACTCCGGCGGCTCGACCTCGCCGCTCAGCGCACGGCTGCCCGTCTTGCCCCCTTCTTCGTTGGCGAAGACGACGACCTCCAGCGGGTGGCGGGTCCGAATCTCGGCCTCCGCCAGGGCGCGGGCCGCCTCGATGGCGCCGATCGAGCCCACGGGGCCGTCGTAGTGGCCGCCGTTGGGCACCGAATCGATGTGCGAGCCGAACATGAGCGGAGGCAGGTCGCGGCGCCCGGGGCGTCGTCCGATCAGGTTGGCGGCCGCGTCGACTTCGACTTCGAGTCGTGCCTGGAGCATCAGGTCCTGCACGTATTGGCGGGCGGAGCGGTCGGCCTCGCTGAATGCCACGCGGACCGATCCCCCCTCCGGCGTGCGCCCGATGCGGGACAGCTCTTCGAGCTGGGACACGAGTCTGGGGCCGTGCACTTCGGGCGGCTCCGGGGCCTGCCGCTTCGTTTCCAGGACCATCCCGGCGGCGAGTGCGAGAAACTGGCGGCGGTTTGGAGGCTTCATGCCCTTTCGGGTATCAGACTCGGCGGGAGAATGCCAGCTATACTCGGCCCGCGATGAGTGCCGCCGCGGAAGTCAAAGCCGAGCTGCGGAAGGTCGCCGACCCCGAAAAGGCGGCCTTTTACCCCAGGTTCTTCAAGGCCGGTCCGGGAGAGTACGGGGAGGGCGACCGCTTTCTGGGAGTGAGCGTCCCGAAGCAGCGCAAGATCGCCCGCCGCTTCCGCGAGCTGGCACGGGACCAGCTGCAGATCCTGCTGGCGGACCGTTTCCACGAATGCCGCCTGACCGCGCTGCTGATCCTGGTCGAGCAGTTCCGCCGGGCCGGACCCGACGCTCGCGACGAGATCGTCCGCGTCTACCTGGACCACCTGGAGCGGGTGAACAACTGGGATCTGGTCGATTCCTCCGCCCCCCAGATCCTGGGGGCCTGGCTCGAGGACCGGGACCGCTCGCCGCTGTACGAGCTGGCCCAATCGGGCCACCTGTGGCGGCAGCGGATCGCGATCGTCTCCTGCCTGCACTTCATCAAGCGAGGGGAACTCGAAGACGCGCTGGCGATTTCCGACCTCCTGCTGGACCACCCCCACGACCTGATCCACAAGGCCGTCGGCTGGATGCTGCGGGAGGTGGGCAAGCAGGATCTCGGAGTGTTGGAGGGCTTTTTGCGACCCCGCTATCGCCGCATGCCGCGGACCATGCTCCGCTACGCTATCGAGAAGCTGGAGGAGCGTCGGCGTCGGGCGTACCTGAAGGGGGAGGCGTGACGGGATCGGCGGCCGCGTACTTCGCCAGCTCTTCGAGGAAGACGTCGCCGTAGTCGGCCAGCTTCTTCTCGCCAATGCCGTGCACCTCGAGCAGCTCCATCCGGCCCGACGGCCGCAGCCGCGCCAGCTCGCGCAGGGTCCGGTCGCCGAACACCACGTACGGCGGGACTCCCCGTTCGGCGGCCAGTTCGGTGCGCAGCTTGCGCAGGCGTTCGAACAGGTCGCGGTCCACGCCTTCCCACGACTGCGCCTCCACGGCCGTCTTCTTCACTTTCTTGCGCGTGACGGCCGGCATCAGCTGCACCGCACGCTGGCCGCGCAGAACTTCCACCGAAAGGGGATTCAGCTTCAGGACCGGGTAATCGCCCTCGGTGCGCGACAGCAGCCCCTGGTCGACCAGTTGATAGACCTGGTTGGTCACTTCCTTCTGCGGGTGGTCCTTCAGCAGTCCGAAGGTGCTCAGCTGCTCGTGGCGCTGCGCGAGGATCTGCTGGTTCTCCAGCCCCCGCAGCACGCCCACCACGTGGCCGATGCCGAAGCGCTGGCCGACCCTGGCCACACAGGAGAGGATTTTCTGCGCCGTCTCCGTCCCGTCCACCAGGTCGGGACACTCGCCCAGGCAGACGTCGCAGGCGCCGCAGTCGTCCGATTCGAGCGACTGGCCGAAGTACTCGCTGAGCCGAGCGTGGCGGCAGCGGCCCGGGGAGCAGTAGCGGCGCATCTCCGCCAGCAGGTGCCGGGAGGCTTCGATCACGGGTTCGGGGGCTTCCGCCTCGCGCGCCGACTTCTCGATCAGCCCTTCCCAGCGCAGGATGTCGGCCGGCGAAAAGAGCAGCACGCACTCCGCTTCCAGGCCGTCTCTGCCCGCCCGGCCCGTTTCCTGCTGGTAGTGCTCGATCGACTTGGGCATGGCGGTGTGCATCACGCAGCGCACGTCGCTGCGGTCGATTCCCATCCCGAAAGCGACCGTCGCCACCACGACCTGGATCTCGGCCCGCGAGAAGCGCTCCTGCGTGTGCTGCCGCTCTTCCTTGGGCAGGCCGGCGTGGTAGGCCTCGGCCCGGACTCCCTGCATTTGAAGGAAGGAAGCCAGCCGTTCCGTCTCGGCCCGCGTCATAGCGTAGGCGATCACCGCCTCGTCCCGGTGCCGGTCGACGACTTCCAGCAGCTGCCGTTTGGCGCTCTCGCGCGGGACGACCCGGTAGAGGAGATTGGGTCGGTCGAAGCGGCCGATCAGCTCCAGCGGGTCCTCCAGCTCCAGCTGCCGGCGGATGTCCTCCCGGACGCGCGGCGTGGCCGTGGCGGTGTAGGCGTGCAGGGCGCAGCCCGCGAAGCGCTGCCTGAGCCGGGCCAGCCGGCGGTACTCCGGCCGGAAGTCGTGGCCCCAGTGGCTGATGCAGTGGGCCTCGTCGATGGAGAAGCTGCGGACCCCCAGCCGGTCGATCAGCTCCAGGAACGTCCCCTGCAGCAGCCGCTCGGGCGAGACCAGGACCAGCCGGCAGGCCCCCGTTCTGAGGAAGTCCAGCGCGCGGCGTTTGGCGACGTCTCCCATCCCGCTGTGGATGGTGACGGCCGGATAGCCGCAGGCCAGCAGGCCGTCCAGCTGGTCCTTCATCAGGGAGATCAGGGGCGAGACGACCACGGCCGGCTCGTCCCGGACCAGCGGCGGGACTTGGTAGCAGAGCGACTTGCCCCCGCCGGTGGGCAGCACCACCAGCGAGTCCCGTCCCTCCACGTCCGCGCGGATGGCCTCCTCCTGCAGGGGGCGCAGGCTGTCGAAGCCCCAGTAGCGCTTGACGATCGGTAGGAATTCCAGGTCCGTGGCCGCTTCCACCTGCACCCGGCCAGTCTATCAGCCGGGTCTGTCGCTGCCGCCGGATTGGGTGTCAGCGCATCGGACCTGGGGGATTTGGCGCGGCCAGAGCAGAACTCGCGTGCGGCGAAAGGCCGGTAGGACGGGGGCGTCCCTTGTGGAACGCTCTTTGCTAGTTTTTCCGTGGCACCGGTGTCGCACCCTCCGGTTGATTCCAAATGGAGGCAAACATGACCGTGCGCAGCTGGGCCGAACCCTACAAGATCAAGATGGTCGAACCCCTCCGCATGACCACCCGCGAATACCGCGAGGCGGCCATCCGCGAGGCGGGCTACAACACCTTTCTGCTGCGTTCCGAGGACGTGTACATCGACCTGCTCACCGACTCCGGGACGTCCGCAATGTCCGACCACCAGTGGGCCGGCCTCATGCTGGGGGACGAGGCCTACGCGGGCAGCCGCAGCTTCTACCACCTGGTCGAGGCGGTGCAGGAGGTGTACGGCTACCGTGAGGTGATCCCCACCCACCAGGGGCGCGGCGCCGAGCACATCCTGAGCCAGATCCTGATCCGTCCCGGCAACGTCGTCCCCGGCAACATGTACTTCACGACCACCCGGTTCCATCAGGAGTACGCCGGTGGCCGCTTCGCCGACGTGATCATCGACGAGGCGCACGACCCCTTCAGCACGCACCCGTTCAAGGGCAACGTCGACCTGGACAAGCTGGACACGCTGGTGCGCGGGCACGGGGCCGGCCAGATCGCCTACGTTTCGGTGGAGACCAACGTCAACATGGCAGGGGGGCAGCCGCTCTCCATGGCCAACCTCCGGGAGGTCTACCAGTATTGCCGGGAACGGGGAATCCTGGTCATGCTGGACGCCACCCGGGCGCTCGAGAACGCCTACTTCATCCAGCAGCGGGAACCGGGATACTCCCGCAGCAGCATCCGCGAAATTCTGCGGGAGATCTGCTCCTACTCGGACGGCGCCACGGTCTCCTCCAAAAAGGACAACCTGGTCAACATCGGGGGATTCTTGGCGCTGCGGGACGCCGAGCTGGCGCGCAGGGCGCGGGCCCTGCTGGTCGCCTTCGAAGGCCTGCACACCTATGGAGGGATGTCCGGCCGCGACATGGAGGCGCTGGCGCGGGGTATCCGCGAGATGGTGGCCTCCGATGAGCACGTCACGGCCCGCGTTCGGCAGGTCGAGTACCTGGGCTGGCGGCTGGTCGACCTCGAGGTCCCGATCGTCCGGCCCATCGGCGGGCATGGGATCTTCCTGGACGCGCGCGCCATCCTCATGCCGATTCCGCAGGACGAGTTTCCGGC
>JBFGHG010000137.1:0-7142 GCA_041578395.1 Acidobacteriota bacterium | reverse complement strand
GTTGCCCGCCTGCTCGAACAACTCGCGGCAGTCGGAGCTCAAACGCCGCAGGTGCAGCGTCTTGCCGGCGTTTCGGTAGCGCTCGGCCAGCGAGTCGATGGCCTCGATGGCCGAATGATCCCAGACGCGTGAGTGGCGGAAGTCGATCACCACGTCGTCCGCGTCATGCTGCGGGTCGAACAGCTCCCGGAAGCGGGTCACCGAACCGAAGAAGAGCGGGCCGTGGACCCGGTGGATGCGGGAGCCGTCCTCATCGGTCGTCTCCAGCCGGATGCGCTTGGCGCTCTCCCAGGCGAAGACCAGCGCCGAGACGATCACCCCCACGATCACCGCGATGGCCAGGTCGGTGAGCACCGTGACCACCGAGACCAGGATCAGCACGAAGGCGTCCGAGCGCGGGATCTTGGGAATGATGCGGAAGCTGGACCACTCGAAGGTGCCGTACACCACCATGAACATCACGCCCACCAGCGCCGCCAGCGGGATCTTCTCGATCAGACTCGCGCCCAGCAGGACGAACAGCAGCAGCGAGAGGGCCGCCACGATCCCCGACAGGCGGCGGCGCCCGCCGGAGTTCACGTTGATCATGCTCTGTCCGATCATGGCGCAGCCCCCCATGCCGCCGAACAGGCCGGTCACCGTGTTGGCCAAACCCTGGGCGATGCACTCCTTGCTGGCGCGGCCGCGCGTCTCGGTCAGCTGGTCGATCAGCGAGAGGGTCAGCAGCGATTCGATCAGGCCGATGGCGGCCAGGATCAGCGCGTAGGGGACGATGATCGTCAGGGTCTTCCACTCCAGCGGGACCGACGGGACGGCGAACTCCGGCAGCCCCCCGGAGATGGAGGCCAGGTCGCCGACCGAGCGCGTGTTCAGCCCCAGCCCCAGCGCCAGGCCGGTCACCACCAGGATCGCCACCAGCGAGGAGGGGACGGCGCGCGTCAGGCGCGGAAGGAAGTGGATGATCGCCATGGTCAGCGCCACCAGGGCCAGCATCAGGGCCAGCCGGAGCCCGCCCATCCATTCCCCTTGGACCTTGAACTGGTTGAGCTGGGCCAGGAAGATCACGATGGCCAGGCCGTTGACGAACCCGAGCATCACCGGGTACGGGACCAGGCGGATGAATTTCCCCAGCTGCAGGACCCCCGCCGCGATCTGAAAGACCCCCATCAGCACCACGGTGGCGAACAGGTACTGAACGCCGTGGTTGGCCACCAGGCCCACCATCACCACCGCCAGGGCGCCGGTGGCGCCGGAGATCATCCCGGGCCGGCCCCCCAGCAGCGCGGTGATCAGCCCCACCATGAAGGCCGCGTACAGCCCCACCAGCGGATCGACCCCGGCCACGAACGCAAAGGCCACGGCTTCGGGCACCAGCGCCAGCGCCACCGTGAGTCCGGAGAGGATTTCCTTGCGGACGCTGCTCCGCTGCCCCGCCAGGTCTTCGAACATTGCAGTCGACCTTAGCGGAGCGACCCCGGACAATCAATGCGTGGAAAATGGGCTCTCGGGGGGATTCCGGAATCACAGGCAGGGATGCCTGTGCCACGTGCCACTTATTCGAACAGCAGGGAGTCGACCAGCTCTTCGGGGTCGGCGACGATGAAGCGGCGGGACTCGACTCGCAGCACCCCTTCGCTCTGCAGGGCGCTCAGCACACGGGTGGCGGTCTCGCGCGAGATCCCGGTCATGTCGGCCAGCTCCTTGTGGGTGAGCTTGAGGCCGATCCTGGTCCCCTCCGGCGTCACCTTGCCCTTCTTGCGGCAGAGGTGGTGCAGCGCCGTGCGGATGCGGGCGTCGGCATTGTGGAAGGTCAGCACTTCGATCTGCGACCAGGCCTCGCGGCAGCGCGCGCACAGCATCTTCAGCAGGGCGGAGTTGATCTTCGGGTGATCCAGCAGCTTCTGGAACTCCCGGTGGGTGGTTACCAGGATCACGGTCGGCACCACCGCGGTGACGGTGGCGGCGGAGGTTCCGCCGTCCAGCAGCGACATCTCGCCGAAGTATTCGCCGGCTTCGCGGAAGGCCAGGATCATCTCTTTGCCGTTGGGCAACAGGCGGGAGACTTTGACGCGGCCGTCCTTGACCACGTACATGTAGTTGCCGGTGTCTTCCTCGAAGAAGATGATCTCGTTTTTCTTGTAGCGGCGCTCGTTGAACATGGAGCCCACCAGCCGCAGCTCCTCGTCGGTCAGATCGCGGAACAAGGCCACTGATCGCAGGAAGTCCATTCCAAGCTTCATGATTTCTTCTAGACTGGCGTCGAAGACCCGGTCATCCGTTCAAACAGCCAGCCGCCACTATAGCTCGAGTGCGGCCTTCTCCGCAGCCCTTTTTCCCGTCCGGCCGCGCTCAGCGCCTCGGCGGGCCCTCTTGAAAGCCCATCTTGCGGGCCAGCCCCGGGTGGTTCCGCTTCAGCCAGGTGCCCAGCTTGACCGTGGCCCTGCGGCGCCAGCGGCGGACGATCGGCAGGTCGATGGACAGTACGATGAGCCCCAGCGGAATCATCCAGAACCCGACCACGGGAAGGAAGCCCAGCAGGCCGAAGACGATCAGCAGGAGCCCGACCGGGATCCGGATCCAGCGGCTCCCCGGCAGCGTGTACGTCTTCTGGCCAAAGCGGATCTTCGTCATGCGCGATCGGGCCGCGTCATTGCTTGCCCTTTTCCCGTCGCAGCGCGGTGATCAGGCAGAGGGCAAAGCCGCCCCACACGGTCCCCAGAATCACGATCATGGTGACGAGTCCCAGTGTGTTCACGATCGCAGCGTCCTTCCCGCCAACCAGCGGTTGAGCAGCAAAAAGGCTCCCAGGGCGAGCCCCCATTGGAACAGGCAGGTGCCGATGTTCTCGATCTGGAAGGGGTCCCACCAGGTCGCCGAGTCGGCCACCTGCCAGAACCACCAGACGATCAGCACCACGGCTGCAGCCGGCACCAGCACGCCCAGCGCCAGGTTGTACCAGCGACCAATACGGATGTCTCCCCCGGCGGAGTTCACCAGGTCGGTGCGAAAGCGGTCCACGCCGTAGCGCAGGGCCAGCAGCGAGATGAAGAAGCCGCTCACCAGCAGCCCCACGCCCCAGGTCCAGTCCTGGTTCAGGAAGAATCGCGTGTCCAGCGCCGAGGGAAGGCCCAGCAGCAGGACCGCCCCGAAGACGATACGCAGCGCCGCCTGCCGGCTCAGCTTCAGGTCCATCAGGATGCGGGACGACAGCTCCACCATCGAGATCAGCGAGCTGAGCGCGGCAAACGACAGCGCCAGGAAGAAGAAGGCGCAAAAAAGGGTCCCGCCCGCCATCCGCCCGAACAGCTGCGGAATCCAGATGAAGGTCAGGCCGGTGTTGGCCGGCCCCGACACCTGGATCACCTCCGCGGCCGTATCGGGCAGCAGCGCGAACACGGTCGAGAAGATGGTGATCCCCGCCAGCAGGGACACGGAGTTGTTGCCAAACCCGATCAGAGCGGCGTTCAGGGGAACGTCCTCCCGGCTGCGCATGTACACGGCGTAGGTCAGGATCAGCCCCCAGCCGGCGCCCGTGTCCCAGGCGTTCTGGGTGAGCGCCTGCAGCCAGATGGAGGCGTCGCCCAGCCGGGAGAAGTCGGGGGTGAACAGGTAGGCCAGCCCGTTGACGGCGCCCGGCAGCGTCACGGCGCGCACGGCCGAGATCAGGATCAGCAGCAGCAGCAGCGGGATCAGCACCCGGTTGGCCCGCTCGATGCCGGCCACCACCCCGCGGCGCACGATCAGGACGCAGATGCCGATGGCCGCCACGTGAAACAGCAGCGGCTGCCAGTAGGATTCCACGAAGGAGTTCCAGTGCGCCTCGTGGTCGGCCACCCCCAGCAGCTGTCCGCTGGCGGCCCAGAAGAAGTAGCGGATACACCAGCCCGCCACCACCGAGTAGTAGAACATGATGGCGGCGGCCACCCAGCCCACGAAGGCGCCCATCCAGGCGAACCGCTCCCCCATCAGCCGCGCGAACGACCCCACCGTCCCCAGCCGCGCCTTCTTGCCGATGGCGAACTCCGCCATGATCAGCGGGATGCTCCACAGGAACAGGAAGATCACCCAGGGGATCAGAAAGGTGCCCCCGCCCTGGGCTGCGGCGATGCGGGGAAAGCGCCAGATGTTGCCGGTTCCCACGGCGATCCCGATCACCGAGAGGATCAGGCCCCAGCGGGAAGTGAAGTGTTCCCGGACCGCGCTCACGTGGCCGCCTCCCGGGCCTGGCGCAGGTATTGTTGGAGCCTGCCGGCCGGGTCGGCCCGGCCGGTGACGTCGGAGACGACCGCCACGGAAGCCGCGCCGCAGCGCCAGACCTGGGGCGCGGTCTCGAGCGTGATCCCGCCGATGGCCACCACCGGCAGGGGGCTCGAGGCGGACAGCCGCGCCAGCGTCTCGAGGCCGACGGCGGGGTGAGCGTCCGGCTTGGTGGAGGTGGGGAAGATGGGGCCCAGCGCCACGTAATCGATGGGGGCCTCGAGCGCCGCCTGGAACTGGTCCGGGTCATGGGTCGAGAGTCCGATGATCGCGTCCGGTCCCAGCCAGCGGCGGGCCGCCGCGGCCGGCAGGTCGTCCTGGCCCAGATGGACCCCGTCCGCTCCGCCGGCCAGCGCCAGGTCGAGGCGGTCGTTGACCACGAAGCGCGCTCCGCGGCCGCGGCAGAGCCGGCGGATCTCGGCCAGTTCCTCGAGCAGCACCCGGTCCGCGAGCGCCTTTTCCCGCACCTGGAACAGGCGGACGCCCGCCTCCAGGAAGCAGCGGGCCAGGCGGCGGTGGGACCACCCGCGCCGGTTGCCGGAGTCGGTGATGGGGTAGACGGGATCGAAGCTCAGCATGCGCGGCTCTGTTCAGTTGCCCAACATCGACGAGATCACCGGCCAGGCGCTGGTGACCAGCACGATCCCGATCAGGATGGGACACACGACCTTCATGAACACGGGCCAGATACGCCCGAACGGTCCCCCCTTCACCTCCGGGTAGCCGTCCTCCATTTCCTCCAGCGCGTTGTGCGTCTTCCAGTAGTAGCCCAGGAAGAGACAGATCATCAGCCCGCCCAGCGGCAGGCCGATGTTGGTGAAGATGGAGGCCAGCCTCCCCACCCAGTTGGTGTCGAAGGAGATCGCGACCGAGAGCAGGCCGACCGCGGCGCCCAGCGTGACGGCCGCTTTCTTGCGGCCCATGCCATGCTCGTCGATCAGGTAGGAGGCCGGGACCTCGAGCAGGGAGATGGTGGAGGTCAGCGCGGCGATGCTCAGCAGCACGAAGAAAAGCAGTCCCAGCAGGAATCCGACCAGCCCCCCCAGGGTGTGGAAGAGGGTGGGGAGGACGTTGAACACCAGGCCCGTGCTGGACAGCAGGTTGCCGCTGCCGTCCATGATCGCGATCCCCTGATTCTGCGCCACGAACATGGCGGGCATGATCAGGAATCCGGCCAAAAACGCGATCGCGATGTCCGAGAGCGTGACGAAGGCGGCCGCCTGCGGGATGTTCTGACTCCGATCCAGGTAGGACCCGTAGGTGATCAGCGCGCCCATCCCCAACGAGAGGGAGAAGAAGGCCTGCCCCATGGCGCTGAAGACGAGATTGGCGTCGATCTTCGCAAAGTCGGGGTACAGGTAGATCGACAAACCCTCGCCCGCCCCCGGCTGGAAAACGACGTAGCCGATCATCAGCAGCATGATGCCGACCAGCATGGGCATCATCGTCTTCGTGGCGCGTTCGATCCCCCCGCTGACGCCCCCCACTACGATTCCCACGGTGGCGGCCATGAAGACGATCGAGAAAAGGGCGTTCTTGGGGCCGTTCCCGAGATCGGAAAGCAGCGCCACGGCACCTTCGCTGCCGGCGAAGTGGGCGATCTCCTCGAAGACGAAGCCCAGCGTCCAGCCGGCCACCACGTTGTAGAAGGAGAGGATCATCACGCCGCAGGTGAGGCCCCAGAATCCGATGATCGTGAAAGCCCCGCCTCCCAGGGCGCGGAAGGCCCCCACCGGGTTCTTGCAGGTCTTGCGGCCGATCGACAGTTCGGCCACCATCAGCGGATAGCCCACCACGAAGCAGCAGAGCAGGTAGACCAGCAGGAAGGCGGCGCCGCCGTTGCTGGCGACCTGGTTGGGGAAGGCCCAGATGTTCCCCAGGCCGACCGCCGACCCGGCTGCGGCCAGCACGAATCCCAGTTTGCTGTTCCAGGTCCCCCTCGAGGACGTCTGCATGGCCACGCGTCACCCCTTCTTTTCGATTGCGATCTGTTCCAGGAACGAAGTCGACAGCCGCCCCTCCACGAAGTCGGGGTGGCTGACGATCTTCCTGTGCAGCGGGATGGTGGTTTTGATCCCTTCGATCACGAACATGTCCAGCGCCCGCCGGATGCGGCTGATCGCTTCGTGGCGGTCGCCGCCGTGGGCCACCAGCTTGGCCACCATCGAGTCGTAATGGGGGGAGACCACGTTGCCTGTGTAGGCCATCGAGTCGACGCGGATCCCGGGGCCTCCCGGAGCATGGTAGGCGGTGATGTCTCCCGGCGAGGGCGTGAAGCTGACGGGGCACTCGGCGTTGATGCGGCATTCGATCGCGTGGCCCGAGATCACCACGTCGTCCTGGGAGAAGCGCAGAGGCTGCCCCGCCGCCACCCGGATCTGCTCCTTGATGATGTCGATGCCGGTCACCATCTCGGTCACGGGATGCTCCACCTGGATCCGAGTGTTCATTTCGATGAAGTAGTAGTTGCCCTGCTGGTCGAACAGGAACTCCACGGTCCCGGCGTTGGTGTAGCCGATTTCGGCCACGGCCGAGGCCACCCGCCGTCCCAGCTGGTCGCGCACCTCGGCGGAGACGCCGGGGCTGGGGGACTCCTCGAGCAGCTTCTGATGGCGGCGCTGGATCGAGCACTCCCGTTCCCCCAGGTGCAGGGTGTTGCCGTGGGTGTCGGCCAGCACCTGAAACTCGATGTGGCGAGGGTCGATCAGGTACCGCTCCAGGTACAGCTCACCGTTGCCGAAAGCGTTTTCGGCCTCGGAGCGGGCCGTCTCGACGGCTCCGCCCAGCTTGTCGGGGGTCTTCACGATCCGCATCCCGCGGCCCCCGCCGCCGGCCACCGCCTTGACGATCAAGGGGTAGCCGACTTCCTCGGCCCGGGCCGCCAC
>JBFGHG010000136.1:0-7164 GCA_041578395.1 Acidobacteriota bacterium | reverse complement strand
GGACTCTACGAATGGGTGGTGGCGGCGCGCGGCGTGGGGGACGACAACCTGGCCTGGGAAGCGTTCGACACTGGCCGCTGCTATCCCTGGCAGCTGGGCGAGGCGGAGATCCCCACGGCGGAGGTGGACGGCGACCTGCTGGATCTGGGGACTCGCAAGATCCGCTTCCGGCGCCGCTTCTTCCGCGTCAAGCGACGCCCGGTGCCGGTGAAGCGCCGGGCCGATCAGGACGATCCCGACACCTGGCTGGAGGGATTCGACAACCCCAACATCTGTTCCTATCCGCCCGAGGACCTCGTCATTGAGGACTACGCCCGCTTCCTGCAGCAGAAGGCCGTGTCGCTGCTGTCGGTGGAGCGCAAGCGGACCGAGCCGTTCAGCACCAGCCTGCTGGACGGGATCGACCTGCGCGAGACGCTGCGCAACCACCACCTCGGCGAGGTGTACGTGCAGGAGTTCGGGCGCCTGCCGGGGGGCGTGGGTTCGGTGGTGGTGATCTTCGACCGCGACCTGGCCGGGGCCACCTATCCGTACCGGATGACCTGGCTGGGGGAGCACGACCAGGAGTCGGACATGGCCTTTTACTCCACCGACCCGGCGGCGCAGGTGGTCGGACCCGGAATCATGCGCGCCACCTACGGGGGCATGATGATGACCTACCCGCCGCGACGCCTGTTCGATGTCTGGCTCGACCCGGAGTACCGCGGCGCGCGGGAGAAAGCGGAGGTCCTGCTGATGGCGGCCGTCGACTACAGCCGGGAGAAGATGGTGGTCCACCTGGCCGCGTCCCCCCCGTCCCCCGCCCTGCACCAGTACGCTTCGGCCCGGGGCAAGAAGATCCTGCACGTCCCCCTGGGCTCCGTCTCTCCGGTCACCCTGAAGAAGATTCGAGTCGTCCACCTGCTGGCCGGCCATGACAAGCGACAGATCGCCAAGGACTACGTCTGGTGAGAACCGTTCATCTCAATCACGAATGAAGACTGCAGAATGAAATTAAACCTCTCCGCACAACACTTACGCCGCTACAAAGACATCGGCTGGCTGCTGGTCAAGATCGGCCGCTCGGACCTGATCGAAGCCTCGGGCCTGTCCGAAGCCATGCAGGAGGAGGCGCTGGAGGCCCGGGATGGAGATCCCGAGAAGCTGGCGTCCGAACTCGAGAGCATGGGTCCGGCCTTCATCAAACTGGGCCAACTGCTGTCCACCCGGGCGGACCTGCTCAGCGAGCCTTACCTGCGCAGCCTGTCCCGCCTGCAGGACGAGATCGAGCCGTTCGCCTACGAAAAGGCCGCCGAAATCGTGGAGTCGGAGCTGGGGGTGCGCATCTCCAAGGCGTTCTCGGAATTTCAGGAGGAGCCGGTAGCGGCCGCCTCGCTGGGACAGGTCCACTTCGCGCGCCTGCGCGACGGACGCCCCGTGGCCGTCAAAGTCCAGCGCCCCGAGGTGCGCAAGCAGTTCGTGGCCGACCTGGAGATCTTCTACGACGTGGCCTCCTACCTGGACAAGCACACCGACTTCGGCCAGCGGCACCGGCTGGAGCTGGTGGTCGGCGACTTCCGGCGCATGATGCTGGCGGAACTGGACTACCTCAAGGAGGCCCGGCACCTGCAGCGGTTGAAACCGGCCGTCGAACCCTTCGGCATCGTGGTACCGCAGCCGATCGAGGACTACTGCAGCTCCAAAGTGCTGACCATGCGCTACGTGGAGGGCCGCAAGATCACGGATCTGGGTCCGATGGAGCTGCTGGACCTCGAGGGCGAGAAGCTCGCCGAGCAGATCTTCCAGGCCTATCTGCACCAGATCCTGGTGGACGGGACTTTCCACGCCGACCCCCATCCGGGCAACATCCTGGTCACGCCCGAGGGGCAGCTGGCCCTGGTCGACCTGGGAATGGTGGCGCACTTCTCGGAGCACACTCAGCAGAAGCTGCTGCAACTGCTGATCAACCTGGCCGACGGCCGCTCCACCGAGGTGTGCGAGCTGCTGACCGAGATCAGCGAGCGGCTCGAGGGGTTCAGCCGCCAGAAGCTGCAGCGCGAGATCACCGATCTGATGGGCGAGTACGTGGACGCCTCGGTGTCGACCCTGCCGGTGGGCCGCCTGATCCTGGAAGTGGCGCGCGCCGCCAGCCAGAGCGGCTTGCGGCTCCCCAGCGAGCTGACCCTGCTGGGCAAGACGCTCTCCAACCTGGACGAGGTGGGCCGGGTGCTGGCTCCCGACTTCCGGCCCGATCTGTGCGTCAAGAGAAACGCGCTGCAGATCTTTCAGAAGAAGATCCAGCAGGGGCTTTCGCCCGCCAACCTCCTCTCGAAGCTGATCGAAACCAAGGACTTCGTGGAGCAGCTGCCGGGCCGGATCAACCGCATCCTGGACAACGTGGGGGACAACAAGCTGGCGGTGCGGGTCGAGGGGATCAACGAGAAGCGCCTCATCGAAGGCCTGCAAAAAATCGCCAACCGGATCACGATCGGGCTGATCCTGGCCGCGCTGATCGTGGGGGCCGCCATGCTGATGCGGATCGAGACGCCCTGGTAGTTCTTCGGCTACCCGGCGCTGGCGATCGTGCTGTTCCTGCTGGCGGCGGGTGCGGGCATCGCGCTGCTGGCGAGTATCCTCTACAGCGACCGCTTCCACCGCTGATGCTGACCGTAGCTACAGTCCTGGCCGTCGTGGGAGTGGTGGCGACCCTGCTGGGCCTCGTGCGCTCACCGGTCTGGTTCATCCGCGTCTGGGACTTTCCGCGTGCTCAGGTGGCGGTGCTGCTGCTGCTCGCGGTGGCGGGGCTGGCCGCCGCGGGCCTGGGGTCGACTCCGCACCAGGTCCTGGCAGGCGTGGCGGCAGCCTGCCTGTTGCTGCACCTGGTCCGAATCTACCCCTACCTTTCCGTGGCACCCAACGAGGGGCTGGACGCCAACAACGGTCCGGGCGTGCTCAGCCTCCGGGTACTGACCGCCAACGTCCTGATGGAGAACCGGCGGGCCGACGACTTCGTGCGGCTGGTGCGGCGAGAGCAGCCGGACCTGCTGCTGGTCGTGGAGGTGGACGATTGGTGGGACCGTCAGCTCGAGGTGCTGGCCGAGGAGTATCCGTACCAGGTCCGTCAGCCGCTGGAGAACACCTACGGGATGAGCCTCTATTCCCGGCTCGAACTCGGAGAGGTGGAGGTGACGCACCTGGTGGAACCCGACGTGCCGTCGATCTTCGCCCGGGTGTCGCTTCCCTCCGGGCCGACGGTGCAAATGGTGGGCGTTCACCCGCGACCTCCCGAGCCAACCCACGACACCGAGGAGCGGGACGCCGAGCTGGTGATGGTGGGCAAGTTCGCCCGCGACTGCCCGCTGCCGGTGATCGTGGCCGGTGACCTGAACGACGTCGCCTGGTCGCACACGACGCGGCTGTTCCGGCGCATCAGCGGCCTGATCGACCCGCGCATCGGGCGGGGGTTCTACAACACGTTCCACGCCAAGGTTCCGCTGATCCGCTTCCCGATCGACCACGTCTTCTACGACCGCGCCTTCCTGCTGCGCCGCATTGCCCGTCTGCCGGCGGGAGGATCGGACCACTTCCCGGTGCTGGTGGAGCTGGCCTACCGTCCGCGTCTGGGCGAGCAGCAGAAAGAACCTCTGCCTCACCCGGCCGATGAGGCGGAAGTGCTGCATCAGGTGGAGAAGGTGGGCAAGACGCTGTTGCGTGTGTGATGCCCGATCCTCTCCCTCACTCGTTTCCGAGCAGGTGCCGCCGCAGCTCCCGGGGGGACATGCCCAGGTACTTGCGGGTGTGGCGGCCGAAGTTGCTGACGTTGTCGAAGCCGGTCTCCAGGGCGACTTCCAGGAAGGTGTAGTCCTTGGCCTGAATCATGCGGGCGGCGTGCAGCAGGCGGTAGCAGGTCAACAGGCGGTGGAAGGACATGCCGACTTTCTCCTGCAGCAGGGCGTTGAGGTGGCTCTTGCTGATCCCGCACTCACTGGCGGCGCGCTCCAGGTCGAGCTCTTCGTCGGTGAAGTCCTTGCTGATCAGTTCCCAGATGCAGGCAGCCCGGCGGGAGTAGTGCACGGTGGCGAGGAAGTCGGACAGGGGGCTGCCGAAGAGTTTTCGCTCGATGGCCTGCATGGGCTTCTGGACATACGATAGGGGATGGCGAAGTGGTCGGCAATGGGGCAGCGCCACCGAAGCCAGCTGCGCCCGCCGTGTGGAGTGCGGTGGCTCGACACCGCTGTTCTGCGGGCCGGCTCCGGGCGCCCGCTCACCGAACGTACCCCAGCGACCGCAACGCTCGCAGGGTCTCCTCCGAAATCGGCTGCACGGGCTGCTCCGAACTGCCCAGGTAGTACGCCAGACGCGGCTCCAGCAGCTGGCGGAACAATCCGGCCAGCTCCGCCTCCTCGGCCGCCAGGTTGTGGCGCTCGGCCGGGTCGCGCGTGACGTCGTACAGCTCCTGGACTCCGTTGGCGCGCAGGATGTAGCGCCAGGGCCCCTGCTCGAGCAGGACCGCCGGCAGTCCGTACAGGTTGCGCCCGGAGGTGCGCGGTGGGTCGAGGTCTTCGGCGCCTCCAGCGGGATTCCTCCACAGCCGCTCGAGCGAACGGCCCTGGTCCGGCTGTTCGGGCGGGGGAACCGGCAGGCCCGCGGCCGCCAGCAGCGTCGGCCCTACGTCCACCAGTCCCACGGGTGATTCCACTCGCCGCCCCGCCGGAATCCGTTCCGGCCCCCAGAAGATCAACGGGATCTCGGTGACCTCCCGGTAGTAGTCGTGGCCGTGCTCGAACTGGCCATGGTCCCAGAACTCCTCGCCGTGATCGGCCGTCAGGGCCAGCACCACCTCGCGCCCGCCGCTGCGCTGCCGCAGGGCCTGAAAGAGGCTGCCCAGCTGCCGGTCCAGGTAGCGGACGGAACGGTCGTAGTAGTCCTCGATCCGTCTCCGGTCCTCCGGCGACATCCAGATCAGGCCGGCGCGCACGAACGATGTCGCGGCGAACGACTCGCCGACGACGGTCCCGTCTTCCAAGACGGGAGGCGGAATCTGGCGGGCCTCCTCGATCATGGTGCTCAGGTCGATGTCGGCGGGGTCCGCCCGGTACGGGGAGTGCGGGTCGATGTAGTGGACCCACAGAAACAGCGGCGCCGGGTCCTCCTCCTCGATCCACTCCAGCGCCCGCGCCGTCAGCCCCTCGGCCCGGAAGTCGGCCCAGCCTTCCAGCGGAAACAGCGTCAGCAGCAGCCGCCCCAGCGGCAGGTCGGTCATGAAGATGGCGCCCAGGGCCGTCGCGAAGGGCGTCTCGAATTGCTCGAACCCCTGCGCCATGCCCATTTCCACGGAGAGAAACGGGTTGGAGACCACCGCCCGGGTCCGGTAGCCGGCGGCCGCGAACCGCTCCGCCAGCGTGGTGAAGCGTGCCTCCAGCGGGGAACGCAGGAAGGTCAGGCCCGAACTGAGGGGGGCGCCCGCTCCGTGATCCAGCGAGGACAGCCCGGTCAGCATCGAAGCCACGCTGGGCAGCGTCCAGGGGGACGAGGCCAGGGTGCGCGCGAACACCACCCCTTCGGAAGCCAGCCGGTCCATCTCGGGCGTCAGCGTGGGGCTGCGGCCGTAGGCGCCCAGCCGGTCGGCCCGCAAGGTGTCGACTGAGATCAGCACGACGTCGGGGGAAGTGGAGTCCGCAGCGGCCGGGGTGGGATTCTCCGCGGAGGTCGGGGCGGAGGAGAATCCCGGGCCGATCGGCAGCAGCGCCAGCACCGTCAACGCCAGAAACACCAGGGCCGCCGCTTTCAGCCAGCGGCGGGGCAGCTGGACGAAGGAAGCGAGCACCCCCGCGACCAGCGCGGCCCCGGCGGCGAACCACGGGCCCAGGAACCAGGCCTGCGTGCTCATCCACACCACCAACGCGGCGGCCAGCCCTACGCAGACGGACCAGGTGGCCCACCACTTCTCGCCCCGGCGCCAGGCGGGGTGGAGCCAGCGCAGCAGCAGGACCAGGGGGGTCAGCAAAAGCCAGGTCAGCATGCCCGAGATCAGGCCCAGCCGGGCAAAGCCCTGCACCATCTCGAATCCGCCGGGGAAGTTCTGGGAATTGGAGAGCAGGAACGCGGCCTGGAAGAGTCCGAAGAGGCCCCCGGCCGCCAGGACCGACACGAGTCCTGGCCACCGGTCCAGCCGGCCCTGCGCAGGTTCCAAAGTTGCGTCAGAACTGGACATGGCGTTCAGGGACGGGCCAGCAGATCACGGGCGAGGGTCTCCCACTCCGCCTCCAGCGAGTCGGAGCAGCGCGGGCGGCCCGCCTGCCGGTACCAGTAGCCGGCGTTGGAGTGGTCTCCTTCCTTGCGGTGCAGGTAGGCGTGCACCCAGGCCGCGTCCGGCCCGGGCTGGTCCTGGGTGATCTCGTGCGCCCGTTCCCAGTCTCCTTTGGCGTCGTACCAGAGCGCCTGGAGCAGCGGGGGCAGAACGGGGGGATCGGCTTGCTCCAGACTGGCCTGGAATTCTCGAAAGTCCATCGTGGTTATTGTAGCCAAATGTTTTCGTAGTAACGACATGGCACTGGGGGTCCTCGTCTGGGTACGATGACCCCGATGAAGAACAAGATGCGACTCGCCGTCCTGCTGGGGGGCCGTTCCGCCGAGCACGAAGTCTCGCTGCAGTCGGCCCGCAACATCGTCCGGACCCTCGACCCCGACCGCTACGAAACCCTGCTGATCGGCATCGACAAGCAGGGGGTCTGGAGGCTGGCCGAGGCGGGGCGCCTGCTCGACAATCCGGAGAATCCGGCCCGCATCCGCCTGCGCCTGGACGGCCCGCAGGTGGCGCTCACCCCCTGGCCCGACCCCCACCCCTTGCGCGAACTGGACGGCGCGGGCCGCTGGGCGGTCGATGCGGTCTTTCCCGTGCTGCACGGCCCCTTCGGCGAGGACGGCACGATCCAGGGTCTGCTGGAGATGGCCGACGTTCCGTTCGTCGGCAGCGGGGTGCTCGGCTCGGCGCTCTGCATGGACAAGATCAAGGCCAAGGAGGTCGCTCAGACCCACGGCCTGCCCCAGGCCCGCTGGGTCGGCGTCGCGTCGGACCGGATCGATGCTGCGCTCCCGGCCCGGTTGGGCGCTGAGCTCGGCCGGCCGCTCTTCGTCAAGCCCGCCAACCTCGGCTCGTCGGTCGGGGTCAGCAAGGCCGGGTCC
>JBFGHG010000135.1:0-7185 GCA_041578395.1 Acidobacteriota bacterium | reverse complement strand
GTCGATCTCGCGCAGGCTGGGCAACAGGTCCGAGCCCCTCCCGTCCGTCGCGGACAGGGGCGGCCTGGGTCCGGCCGCGGTCAGGATGCGGAAGTTCGCGTAGGGCGGCCCCGGCAGCAGCTTTTCGTCGGGGAAGACGTCGTAGCCGGCCGGATGGTCCACCGCCACCAGTTCCAGCTGGTCGAAGAAGATCACCTCTTCTAGCTGGTTGTTCAGGGTGACGGCCAGCTTGCCTTCCCTCAGCTCCAGAACGTCCCGGTCCAGCTTCACGTACTCGTCCGTGTCCGGGGTGTTGTACACACCCGGGGCCAGCAGGTAGCCGAAGGCGCTGCCCCCCAGGAAGTCGGTCTGAAACTGGAAGGTCTCACCGTTCCAGACGTACAGGATCGGGCAGCTGGTCCCCTTGCGGTCCAGCTCCGTGATCTCGATGACGCGGTTGACCTCGGGGTCGACCTCCGACTGCAGTACGCCGCCCGGCCAGAGCAGCCGCACCACGTCCACCGAGGTCCGCGACCCCAGGCCGAAGTGCGCCACGGCGGGAGACTGGCTCAGCAGCCCGTGGCCGCCCGAGGGCTCCTGCTTTTCCCAGTGCTCGCCGGCCAGGATCTCCACCTTGGTGCCGATGCCCCAGCGGTTGCTGTTGGTACCGACCAGGCGCACCTGGAGCCAGTTGTTGCGGTTGCCCCCCTCGTTTCGCATCAGCAGCGGGGCGGCCCCGTTGACGTTGACGGCGAAGTCCAGGTCGCCGTCCTGGTCGTAGTCGGCCACGCTCACTCCCCGCACCGGGAGCCTGGCGAACTCCGCCAGTCCCGCCTGCGCGGTGACGTCGTGAAACCGTCCGTCCCGGTTTTCCAGCAGCCTCAAGGCGCGCTCGGCGGACGCGCTTTCCAGCGGCGAGGCTCCCAGCAGCAGGATGTCCTGGTCTCCGTCGTTGTCGTAGTCCAGGAAAGCCCCCCCGCCGCTCGGCCCGTCGCCGGGAAGAGCCGCCGGCTGGAACTTCCGCCCCTGCTGGTTTTCGAGCAGCACCGCAGCGGCGCCGCCGGCCAGCAACAGGTCCATGAAGCCGTCCCGGTTGGGGTCTCCCACCGCGGCGCTGACCGTACTCCGCGGAATCCCGGGGGCCGACCGGTCGGCGGCCCGGAAAGTCCCGTCGCGCAGGTTGCTGCGCAGCTGATCGGCCTGCCTCCGGTTGACCAGGAAGAAGTCGATGTCGCGGGAGTTGTCGAAGTCGGAGGCGACGATGGCCGTGGTTCGCGAGTCCTCCCCGTCCAGGCCCGCCTTGGAGGCGACGTTGGTGAAGTTGCCCCGGCCGTCGTTCTGATACAGGAGGTTGGAGGCGCGCCCGTGCTCCGCCTCCCAGCCCGAAGTGCGGCTGGCCGGAGACTCGGCCCAGTTGGCCACTACGATGTCCAGGTCGCCGTCGTGGTCGTAGTCGACGAACGCGCCGGACAGGCCCCACGAGGTGTCCCCCACGCCGGCCCGGTTGGTGACGTCGGTGAAGCGCCCGCCGTCGTTGCGGTAGAGCACGTTGCGCCCGTCGTTGACCAGGTAGAGGTCCAGGTCCGCGTCGTTGTCCGCGTCTCCCCACAGGGCCGCCATGGTATTGCCGGTGAAGCCGATCCCCGCCCTGGCCGTCACGTCCTCGAAGCGGCCCTGGCCCAGGTTGCGGAACAGCGCCGGGGGCGCGCCGGCGTTGGCCAGGAACAGGTCGGGCCGCCCGTCGCCGTCGTAGTCGCCGAAACTCAGCCCGGAGCCGACGAACGACACCAGTTTCCCCCGGGGGTCGGTCATCTCTTCCTGCTCGATCGACCCGGGCCCGGCGTGCCGGAAGCCGAGCCCGGCCTCGTCGGCGGTGTTTCGAAAGGTGACCGGGGGACCGCTCGGGACGGACCCGGCCTCGCCGCCCAGGTAGCCGGAGAGCCGGTCGATCACCATCGCGTAGCGCCCCTGCTCCAGGTACTGCTGGCCCACGGTGGCCGAGCCGAACAGCTGGCCCAGGCGCTCGAAGATGGCCAGCTCTTCCATGGCTTTTTCCTTGTCGCCACTGCGAAAATACGCTCTGGACAGGTTGTAGCGGGCGGACCTGTTGTAGGGTTCGATTTCGATCGCCTTCTTCAGATATCCGATGGCCGTCTCGAACTCCCGTTGACGGTTGTAGAGAGTGCCCAGGTAGTAATTGAGCGTGGGGTCGTCCGGGTCACTCCGCTGCACGGCCAGCAGGTTGCTCAGCGCCTGTTCGGCCTCGTCCTGGTTCTGGTAGATCAGGCCCAGCATATAGCGGGCGCGCAACTGCTCCGGGTCCAGTTCCAGGGCCCGCTCGAACGATTGCCGGGCTTTCTCGTAGTCCAGCCGGTAATAGGTCGCGATTCCCAGGTTCACGTGCAGCGGGGCGAAGCCGGGCGCCAGCCGGACCGCCTCTTCGAACCGTTGCGCCGCCTCTTCGAAAGAGAGCTGCTCCATGTAGGCGACCCCCAGGTTGTTGAGGTGGACCACCTGCCGGCGGGCCTCGCCGGAGGGTTGTGCGCTGCTCGCGGGCACGGCCCACAACAGGGACGCGCCAACCAGGCTCCAGGCCAGTCGTTTCCGAATCATGCGCTCGATTATCTCAGATTCAGGGGGGGCAAGGTCTGGGCCGGGTCAGCGCAGCGGCCGGGAATCGGTCTCGAAGCGGCGGGGCCTGCCTTTGCACGCGAACAGATATTCCTTGAAGCCGTTGCGCAGCAGGAACGAATTGGCCACCCGGAAGTCGGGCATCATGTGCGCCAGGTCGGTTTCCTCGTAGCGGGGGCTGCGGCGCAGGATGGTGGACGCTCCCTCGTAGCGCAGCGTCTGTTCGTCCACGACCGTGTAGCGGTAGGGCTGGTCGGGAATCGACTCGCGCGTCCAAACCAGACAGAACACCAGGGCTCCCCGGCTGCAGAAGCCTGCCAGGTGCCGGCTGAGGAAGAGAAACTCCTTGGGAGCCAGGTAGTTGAACAGGTCCCACCCCAGCACGATGTCGAAGCGGGTGCCCCGCTTGTAGGGGAGCAGATAGCGGTAGACCGACTCGAAGGAGGCCCCGTCCTCGGCCGAGAAGTAGTCGAAGGAGTTCAGCGTCCGGTAGAGGTCCTCGATGTGGATCTTGGCGGCGAACTGCGAGTAGAACTCGACGTTGACGCCCGAAGCGGGTCCCAGGTCCAGGATGTTGTACTTGCGGTCGCCGCGCAGCCGCTGCAGCAGCGCATTGAGGGCCAGGGACGTGTAGACGGTGTCGGGCGGCGCCTCCGTGGTGACGTCCTTGCCGCCCGCTTTACGGAACCATTTCATCGACCGCCCGAGGGGGCGGGGTCAGCCGACAGGCCCAGGGGGACCTTCTTGGGGGTGTCCGCTTTGCCCTTGTCGTTGGACGACTTCATGGGCGACGTGATGCGGGGCTTCTCCTCGTCGCGGGTGCGGCCCGAGGAGTCCATGTCGATGCTGCCTTTGAAGTTGGAACCGTCTTCCAGGCTGACGCGCGGCGCCACCAGGTTCCCTTTGACGCGGCCGGACTTCCGGATGATGATCTTCTCCGCACCGAACAGGTTGCCTTCGACCTCGCCCTCGACGCTGATGATCTTGGCGTACACGTCGGCCTTGACGCGGCCCTTCGACCCGATGGTGACGTTGTTCTTGCTCAGATCGATCTTGCCCTCGACGCGCCCCTGCACCATCAGGTCCTCTTCGCCCTCGAGGTCCCCGCGGACGAAAATGGAGGCGCCGATGGTGGCGCGCTCTTTGAGTTTGTCGACGGAACTGTTCGGGGTATAGGTCGGCTCTGCTGTTTCCTGGTCTGTTTTCTTCCACATATCGATGAGTCCAAACTCCTGATCTTCGCTGGCGGTTGACTGTCCGCCACCCGCCCCCGGGTTGCGTAAGAAATCGCTCCCTTTGTATTACCAACCCCGGGGCGAAGTCAAGCTGGTGAAAAGGGCGCCCGCTCAGAACGACCAGAACATCGGGATCAGCAGGGAGGCGGCCACCCAGAAGATGAGATTGAGGGGGCCTCCGACCTTCAGGAAATCCGAGAACTTGTAGCCGCCCGGCCCGAAGACGAAGGTGTTGGTCTGATAGCCCATGGGAGTCATGAAGCTGGCCGAGGCGGCGAACATGATGGCGTAGACGAAGGGCCGCACGCTCACCCCCAGCTCCTGGGAGACCGAGAAGGCGATCGGGACCATCAGGACGCCGGTGGCGTTGTTGGTCATCAGCGAGGTGAGCAGCGCCGTGACCAGGTAGAGGCCCGAGAGGACCGCCATGGGGCCCAGTCCCGAGAGGTTGCCGATCAGCTGGTGGGCGATCAGGTCGGCCATGCCGGTCTTCTGCATGGCGCTGCCCAGCGGGATCAGGCAGCCCAGCATGACGATGGTCTGCCAGTGCAGGTTGTTGTAGATCTCGCGGAAGCGGAGGCAGCCGGTCAGCAGCATGGCCCCGGTCCCCATCACAGCCGCCTCCAGGATGTCGAACACGCCGGTGGAGGCGGCCAGCACGATGGCCAGGAAGATGCCCAGCGCCCAGTAGATCTTGTCCTTCCGCAGCACCGCCCGGCCCAGTTCCTCGAAGACCAGGAAGTCCTGGGTCTGGCGGAGGTTGGCGAGGTTCTGGCGGCTGGTGAGGATGAGCAGGGCGTCGCCGTACTCCAGCCGGACGCGGCCGATCTTCTGGCGGATGGTGCGGCCGTGGCTGCGGATGGCCAGCGCGGTGGCGTTGTAGCGGCGCCGGAAGTTGAGTTCCTTCAGCGTGCTGTCCACCAGCGCGGACTTGGGGGAGACGTAGGCTTCCACCAGCACGATGTTGTCGTCCTGCAGGACGCGGTCGTCGACGGTGAGGGCCTTGAGCTGGACGCCGGCCTCGTCCTTGACCTGCATGAAGGTGTGCGGTTCGCCCTGTACCAGCAGGATGTCGCCGGGCCGCAGCACCGCGTCGGGGTCGTCGGGCAGGAACTTTGTCTCGCCCCGCAGGACTTCGATGACCTCCAGGTTGAAGCGTTCGCTGAGCAGGGTGTCGGTGACCCGTTTGCCGATCAGGGGAGACTCGGGCTTCAGGATCAGCTCGGTCACGAAGTGGCGCAGGCGGTAGACCTCGGTGAGGCTCTCGGCGGTCCGGCGCGAGGTCAGCAGCGCCCGGCCCGGAAAGAGCAGGTAGAGGGTGCCGATCACGAACAGAATCAGCCCCAGCTTGGTGAACTCGAACATCTCGATCTTCCAGCCGCCCGCCTCGGGGTGGTCTTCGACCAGGGAAGCCACCAGCAGGTTGGTGGAGGTGCCGATGAGCGTGCAGGTGCCGGCGAAGATGGCGGCAAAAGACATCGGCATGAGGAACTTGCTGGCGTCCAGCCCCCGCCGCCGCGCGATCGACAGCGTCAGGGGGAGGAAGATGGCGACCGCGGCGGTGTTGTTGATGAAGGCGGACAGGAAGCCGACCGAGAAGATGATGGCCACCAGCAGCCGCAGCTCGCTCGTTCCCGCCAGTTCGATCATGCGGTTGGCGGCGAAGTTGAGGGCACCGGTCCGCTCGATCCCGTAGCTGAGCGCCAGCATGCAGGCCACCGTGATGGTGGCGGTGTTGCCGAAGCCGCCGACCGCGTCCTGCCCGTCGATCAGCCCGGTCAACACCAGCGCGCCCAGGATCAGGATGCTCACTTTGTCGACGGGGAAGACGTCCAGGGCGAACATCACGACGGCGCCCAGGAGAATGCCGGCCAGGATCATCATGTCCAAGGTCATCGTGTGGCTTGCATTCCCCCTTCAGCTCTCGTCGGTCTGGATGTTGGTCGATTCGGGCGCGGCAGTCAATCCTCGAGCAGTTCCAGCACCGCCCGGTTCCAGCCGCTCGGGCCCGGCTCCGGCGCGACCCCTGCACCCGGAAGCGACTCCCGCAGCGAGGCGGAGGAGCGGGGATTGGGGACGATGACCGGGCGGTCCACCGCGCGCAGCATCTCCAGGTCGTTGAGGCTGTCGCCCAGTCCGATCAGTTCCGGCCTGCCGCCCCATTTTCGCGCGTAGAGCCGGGCCGTCCGTTCCACCGCCGTACCCTTGTGGGCCCTGCCGGTCAAGTGGCAGTAGCGGCCGCCGCGCGACACCCGCAGGCCTTCCCGGGCGGCGGCCTCCTCCAGGGCGTCGAGGTGGTGGATGGGGAGCAGGAAGGGCAGGTCGAACTCCCGCTCGAGCGCGCGGCCCGCGTCCTCTTCGGAGAGCCCGGCCTCGGATGCCAGCTCGGCGGGGGAGTAGTCCAGAAAGCTCCGAACGGAAAGCTGATGTCGCCGGCAGAATCGTCGCAGGAAGCCGGCCAGTTCCGCGATTGGAGCGCCCAGGGGCACCACCGAGAAGCCGGCCGGGGCCGGCCGGGCATCCGCATCGTCCAGGCCCGCCGAGGCAGGCAGGTAAAGCCCGCCCCCGTTTTCCGCCACGAAGGGGTCTTCGATGCCGATCTGCTCCCGCAGCGGGATCATCTCCGCGGCCGTCTTGCTGCTGGCCAGAACGATGGGGACTTCCAGCTGCTGCAGCCTCCGGATCGCTGCAAGGGCGGGTCGGAAGTCGTACGTGTCGTGATCGAGCAGGGTGCCGTCCAAGTCGCTGAAGAGCACCCGGCGCATCACACCGCCGTCGCTCGCTGGGGCTGCTGATAGGGGACGGGGTCCTGATGGCCCGCCTCTTCGAAGCCGCGCAGGCGCACCAGGCAGGAGTCACAGCGCCCGCAGGCCTGATCCGAGGTCCGGTAACAGGACCAGGTGTGCTCGAGGGGCGCCTGCAGGGCGAGTCCGCGGGTCACGACCTGGGATTTCCGCATCTCGAGCAAGGGGGTACGAATCTCGATGCGAGTCTCGGCACGGGTCCCCTCTTCGACGGCCTTCTGGAAGGCGTCGAAAAAGCACCTGCGGCAATCGGGGTAGCCCGAGCCGTCCACCTCCACGGCTCCCGCGTAGAGGTACTGCGCACTCACGACCTCCGCCCAGGCGGCGGCGGCCGCCAGGATGAGTCCGTTGCGGAAGGGGACGTAGGAGGTGGGCACCTCGTCCCTCACCAGCTGACCCTCCGGCAGCGGCTGGCCGGGGTCGGTCAGAGCCGAGCCTCCGATCTCGGCCAGCACTGTCAGGTCGGCGATCAGCCTCTGCCTGACCCCGTAGTGGTCGGCGATTTTGTGAAAGGCCAGCAATTCGCGGTATTCGGT
>JBFGHG010000134.1:0-7187 GCA_041578395.1 Acidobacteriota bacterium | reverse complement strand
GCCAGGCTGCCGCGGCTGCCGTTGATCTCGAAGCGGTTGTAGTTCTTGCGGCCGGTGGCGAAGCGGCTGGCTTCCAGGGTCCCGATGGCGCCGCCGGCGAAGCGGACCAGCGCGGCGGCGGCGTCGTCCACGGTGACCTTTCCGGTGCAGGAAGGGTCGTCCGGCAGCGGCCGCTCCTTCCCGAAGGTCTTCAGTTCGCCGTTCACCTGGGCGATCTCGCCCACCAGGTAGCGCGCCAGGTCCAGGGCGTGCGAGAGGATGTCTCCCAGCGCGCCCGAGCCGGCCTTTTCCTGCCGCAGTCGCCAGACCAGCGGGAACCGCGGGTCCACGATCCAGTCCTGCAGATAGGTCCCGCGATAGTGGTGGACCTCCCCCAGCCGGCCTTCCTCGATCAGCTGGCGGGCCAGCATGACGGCGGGGACCTTGCGGTAGTTGTGGCAGATCATGTGGGTGACGCCGGCGCGGCGCACCGCCTCGAGCATCTCTTCGGCCTGCTCGAGCGTGTTGGCCAGGGGTTTTTCGCACAGGATCGTCTTGCCCGCTTCCGCCGCCGCCAGGGCGATGGCGTGGTGCGAGTCGCCCGGCGTGCAGATGTCGACCACGTCGACGTCGGGGCGGCGAACCACTTCGCTCCAGTCGGTGGCCGCTTCCTCCCAGCCGTAGCGGCGGGCGGCCGCCTCGACCTTGTGCCGGTCGCGGCCGCAGATCACCTTCATACGCGGGCGCAGGGGCGGTTGGAAGAAGGCCTGGACCTGGCGCCAGGCGTTGCTGTGGGCCTTCCCCATGAAGGCATACCCGATCAGCGCGACGTTGACGGTTTTCACTGAGGCCCTCCCCCGGCGGCGTCCGCGCTACCGGCTGCCCGCGGCTTGCTCGCTGAAACTGAGGACGTACTTCGCCAGAGCGGCGATCTCGTCGGCCTTCAGGCGGTTCTTGAAGGCCTGCATCTGGCTGGCTTCGATGCCTTCCGCGATGGTGGCCTCAACTTCCTCCAGCGTCCCCCCGTTTCGCCACTCCTCGTCGCTCAGGTTGAGCTTCTTGATGCGGGATCTGCCGCCGGGAAGGTGGCAGGCCCGGCAGTGGGTGTTGTAGAGCTTCTCGCCCAGGGCGAGCTCCTCGGGGCTGGCCGGCTCCGACTGGGCCATGGCCGCAGCCCCCGCCGCCGCCAGCAGAGCGGCAGCCAGAGTCGATCGAATCAGTACTTTCACCGATGTGCTCCTCTCCTCGTTCCCACTGTTTCACGACGAGAACAGGCCGGCCGGGGTTTCGTTACCCGGTGTGAATTTCCACCACGTCGCCGTCCTCCATGACGTGGGTGCGCTCGACCATTTGCCCGTCGAAGAGAGTTGTACCCCATACGCGGGCGTATTTGAAGTTCTCGGCCATGTCCTTGTGAACCGCGGCCGCCGCGTCCAGGATCGTGCTCCCCCTGCTCAGGACGTACGGGGCCCCGTCTTTTTCCGGGGCGTGGCCGGGACGCTTCGTGTAGACCCGCACGATCTCGAGCAGTTCGAAGAGCTTCGAGCGCAGCTGCTCCCGGTCCGGCTGCCGGCGCGCGCTGAACGGAAGGGCTCGAAAGCGGTCCGCGTACAGCTCCTGCCAGGCGGCGAAGTTTTCCTCTCCCGCAGGCTGGTCCACCTTGTTGCCCAGCACCACCACCCGGGGCGCCGCCTCCGGGCTCAGTTCGATCCCCCGCTGGCCCAGCTTCTCCAGCACGAACTCGGTCTGATCCAGCAGCTGCGGGTCGTTGACGTCCAGCATCAGCAGCACCACGTCGGCCTGTTCCAGCATTGCCAGCTGCCACGCCTCCAAGGTCTCGGGCGCCAGCGGCGGCATGTCGATCAGCTGAATCTGGACGTCCTCGTAGGCCATCATCCCCGCCTGAGGGACGCGGGTGGTGAACGGGTAGTCGGCGACTTCGGGTTGGGCCGCCGTCAGAGCATCGAGCAGCTGGGACTTGCCGCTGTTGGCGGGGCCGGCCAGCAGCACCCGGCCCGCCCCCTCGCGCGGGATCTGGTAGAAGGGGCGCTGGGACGCGGCCGCGGGTTTGCGGGCGGCGTCCTTGCGCGACCGGGACAGACGGCGTTTCAGGTCCGCCTGCATCTTCTCGGTCCCCTTGTGCTTGGGGATGACGCGCAGCATCTCCTCCAGCGCGGACACCTTCTCGGCGGGGTCGGTTGCCTTCTTGTATCGTTCTTCGGCCTCGTGATACTGAGGCGTCAGATTCGCGGGCACGAGCCTATTGTATACTGTTGGCCCTCATGACCCGACTCAAGGACGAGCTGGAGCGCGTCCCCCGCTACGACGTCAAAGACCCGGACCTGGCCGCCCGGATCGACTCGCTGGTCGACTACCTGGGGCCCTACGAGCACCTGGACCTGATCCGGGAGGTCGTAGTGACGGCCGCCAAACTGGTCGAGCAGAAGGCCAGCCGCGGCGACCTCAAGATCCTGCGCACCTCGATGAAAGAGATGCGCTGGGCGTTCAAGGTCTTCGACCGCTACCGGGAGACCCGCAAGGTGACCGTCTTCGGCTCGGCCCGCAGCCGCCCCGGCGACCCCGCCTACCAGGCGGCCCGCGACTTTTCAGCGGAGATGGCCCGCCGCGGCTACATGGTGATCACCGGCGCGGGGGGAGGCATCATGGAAGCCGGCAACGAGGGCGCCGGCCGGGCAATGAGCTTCGGCCTGAACATCATGCTCCCCTTCGAGCAGGTCGCCAACCCGGCGGTGCGCGGCGACGAGAAGCTGATCAACTTCCACTACTTCTTCGCCCGCAAGCTGTTCTTCATCAAGGAGTCGGACGCCATCGCCCTCTTTCCGGGAGGCTTTGGCACCCAGGACGAGACGTTCGAGGCGCTCACCCTGATCCAGACCGGAAAAGACGACCCCACGCCGCTGGTGATGGTGGACGTGCCGGAAGGGGACTACTGGAAGAGGTGGGAGGAGTTCGTCCAGGGGTGCGTGATCGGCAAGGGACTCGCATCACCCGCCGACATCCACCTGATCCACCGGACGTCCGACATCCAGGAGGCCTGCGGCCACATCGAGCGCTTCTACCGCCGCTACCACTCCTGCCGCTTCGTGAACAACCGGGACCTGCTGGTGCTGAGGCTGAAGGAGCCCCTTCCTCCCGGCCTGCTGGACAACCTCAACGACCGCTTCGCCGACATCGTGGTGGACGGCAAAATCGAACCCGCCGAGCCCTTCCGCGAAGAGGAAGACCAGCCCGAACTGCAGGCCCTGCCGAGGCTGGTGCTGCGCTTCGATCAAAAGCAGTACGCCCGTCTGCACCAGCTGATCGACGCCATCAACGCCTGAGATCCGCTCCTCATCCGCCAGTGTATTCGCGCACCCGCGGCGTCCCGTCCACGACTTCGCCCACCAGTACCAGGTCCGCCACCCCCACGAAGAGCCCGTTTTCCAGCACGCCGGGGATGTTGTTGATGGTCTTTTCGAGTTCGGCGGGGTCGGAGATGCCGTCGAAGCGGACGTCCAGCACCATGTTCCCCTGGTCGGTGATCACCGGTCCCGCCTTCTTGACCCCCATGCGGATCTCCGGCTCACCGCCGAGCCGCTCCAGCGCCCGCATCACCGGAGCCCAGGCCATGGGCAGGACCTCGACCGGGACCGGGTAGACGGAGCCCAGCTCGTCGACCAGCTTGGTGGAGTCGACCACCACGATGAACTGGTCGGCCAGCGCGTCGATGATTTTCTCGCGGGTGTGGGCCGCGCCTCCCCCCTTGACCAGCACCAGGGAGGGGTCCACCTCGTCGGCGCCGTCGATGGCCAGGTGGATCTGCTCCACTTCTTCGAGGGTGGTCAGCGGAATGCCGTGCTCGCGGGCCAGCACGCTCGACTGGAAGGACGTCGGGATGCCCCGGATGTCGCGGAGGCTGCCCGATTTCAACCGCTGCCCCAGGTGGGCAATCGAATGGATGGCGGTGGAGCCGGTCCCCAGGCCGACCGTCATCCCCGACTCCACGCGGTCGGCGGCGGCGATCCCCACTTCTCTCTTCATGGTCAAGATGGTGTCTGCTTCCGTCATTCGAGATTCCTCCTCCGGCGGGATCGGGCCTGCCGGCGCCCTGTCGTCTGTTCGGGAACTCGTCTACTGTAGGAGATCGAATTGCGATTTTGAACCCCTATCGGGAGGAGCGTGTCATGGTTGCGAGGCTGGGGATGTCCCTGCTGCTGTCGGCGGGCATGGCGGCGGCTCAGGACGGGCCGCCCACACGGGAACTGAACGGGATCAACTGGATCGACTTCCAGCGCTGGGTGCCGGAGCGGATCGACACCGTCCTGCTGCCCGTCGGGACGCTCGAGGCGCACGGAGTGGCCAACAACGGGGCCGACAACACCGTGCCGGAGGCCCTGGCACGAGATCTGGCGACGCGGCTGGAGGCGATGATCGCGCCCACGATTTCCTACGGATTCACCACCTCGCTGTCGGCCTTTCCAGGCACCTTCCGGGTGGACCCCCAGGTGTTTCAGGCCTACAGCGCCGAGGTGATCCGCGGCCTGTCCCGCAGCGGCTTTCGCCACATCGTGGTCCTCAACGGCCACGGCCCCAACTTCGAGCTGCTCGAGCAGGCCTGCGCCGAGGCGTCCGAGCAGACCGGCGTCCGCACGCTGGTGCTGAACTGGTGGACGCTGACGGCCGACATCACCCGCGACGTCTACGGGACCGACGGCGGGCACGCAGGCGTCAACGAAACCGCCGCGGTACTGGCCACCACCCCGGAGTTCGTGCATCCCGGCCACTACGATCCACAGCAAGCCTGGTGGCGGCAGCCGGGCCTGTCGGCCTACCCGTTTCCCAGCTCGATCATTCTGTACGAGCCGGAGCAAGGCTACCCCGATTTCGACGTCCCGAAGGCCCGCCGCTTCTACGAGCGGGTGGTGACGAGGCTGGAGTCGCTGATCGAAACCACGATCGAGAAGTGGCGGCGCATGGAAAAGGGCGGCTGAGGCTCAGAAGTACTTCAGCGTCCAGCGCACCAGCCTCTTCAGCCAGGGCCGGCCGTAGGGGGGCGTGAGCAGGGCGGTGGCGGTGCGGCGGGGCTGGCGCAGAATGCTGCGGCGGTTGGAGAACTGCTCGAAGCCGGCGAACCCGTGCGCCTTGCCCATGCCGCTTTCGCCGGCGCCCCCGAAGGGAAGGTCGCTGTTGGAGAAGTGCACCACCACGTCGTTGACGACGCTGTCGCCGGCCTCGGTTTCGGTCAGGAAGCGCTCGCTGACGGCCTTGTCGCGAGAGAATACGTAAGAAGAGAGCGGCGTGGGGAGCCCCCGGACGACCTCCAGAGCCTCGTCCAGGTCGCCGTACCCCAGCACGGGCAAAATCGGGCCGAAGATCTCCTCCTGCATGATGGGGTTGTCCGGTGAAACGTCCCGCAACACGGTGGGGGCGATCTTGCGGGCCTCCCGGCTCACCTGACCCCCCACCGAGACCCGCGCTCCCGCCTCCTGCGCCGACTCGAGCAGGTCCGCCAGCCGCTCCAGGTGCCGGTCGTGGATCAGCCGGCAGTAGTCGGAGTTGGTGAGGCTTTCGCCGGGGCCCCCGTAGTAGCGCGTGATGGCGCCTTCCACCTCCGCCACGAAGTCGTCCACCTGCTCCTCGGGGACCAGCACGTAGTCGGGCGCCACGCAGGTCTGCCCGGCGTTGATGAACTTGCCCCAGGCGATGCGGGCGGCGGCATGATCCAGCGGCGCGGAGCGGTCGACCAGGGCGGGGGACTTCCCTCCCAGCTCCAGCGTCACCGAGGTCAGGTGCTCGGCCGCGGCCGCCATCACCTGGCGGCCCACCGCGGGGCTGCCGGTGAAAAAGAGGTGGTCGAAGGGGAGCCGCAGCAGCTGCTGGGCCACCTCCTTCTCCCCCTGCACGACCGCCACTTCGGAACGGGGGAACAGGCGCTCCAGCATCTCGGCGGCCAGCGCCGAGGTGTGGGGCGTGAACTCCGAGGGCTTGACCACGGCGCAGTTGCCGGCGGCGATGGCCGAGACGAGCGGCCCCAGAATCAGGGAAAACGGATAGTTCCAGGGGGAGACGATCAGGACCACGCCCTTGGGCTGGTGGCGCAGTTCGCAGGCGGCTCCGGTGAAGGCCGTCGAGGCGGGCAGCAGGCGCGGCTCCATCCAGCCGGCCAGGTTCTTGCAGATGTGGTCGATCTCGCCGCGCAGCGGGTAGACCTCGGTCAGCGTCGTCTCTTCCGGCGGCTTGCCGAGATCGGCCTCGAGCGCCCGCTGGATGGCCGGGAGGTTGACAATTACTGCCTCGCGGATCTTCTCGAGTTTGGCGATTCGTTCCCGCGCGCTGCTGGCGCGGACGCGCCGGCTGGCGGCCCGCTGCTCGCGAAAGAGGGTTTCCAGCTGCGGCGCCACCGCCCCTTCCCGGGTGCTCACCGTCTCCGTCACTGCCATCGCCGCTCCTCTCAGGCCGCCTGCCCTCGGGCCAGAAAGACCTCCATCTCGCCCTTGCCCTTGACCTGTATGATACCCCGCGACTCGAACCCGGCCCGGTCGCTGAGCGCCGCATACGTTTCCCGGGTGATCTGGACGCAGCCGGGGACGCCGTGTGACTCCATCCGGCTGGCGGTGTTGACGGTGTCGCCCCACAGGTCGTAGATGAACTTGCTGCGGCCGATCACCCCCGCCACCGCCGGACCCGTGGCGATGCCGATGCGCAGGTCCAGCCCCGTCCCGTGCTGCCGGTTGAAGTCCTGCACGGCGGCCAGCATCCGCACCCCGAGCTTGGCCACGACGTCGGCATGGTCGTCGCGGGGTCGGGGGAGACCGCAGCAGGCCATGTAGGCGTCGCCGATCGTCTTGATCTTCTCGACGCCCATCTCCCTGACCAGTTCGTCGAAGCGGGAGAAGAGCCGGTCCAGCATCTGCACCAGCTCCTCCGGGCCCAGACGGCTGGAGAGGGGGGTGAAACCGACCAGGTCCGCGAACAGCACCGAGACGTTCGAAAAAGCGTCGGCGATCGTCCCTTCCCCCGCCTTGAGCCGGCGTGCGATGGGGCGCGGCAGGATGGCCAGCAGGAGGCGCTCGTTCTCATCGTACTGCCGCCGGATGGTCTCCGTCTGTTCCTCGATGTTGGCGACCATCCGGTTGAAGGTCTCCGCCAGCCGGCCCAGCTCGTCGCGGGAGGAGACCGCCGCGCGGACGCTCAGGTCGCCTTCCGAG
>JBFGHG010000133.1:0-7193 GCA_041578395.1 Acidobacteriota bacterium | reverse complement strand
TGCCGCTGCACACGCTGCGGGCCGACATCGACTACGGCCTGGCGGAATCGTTCACCACCTACGGCCTGATCGGCGTCAAGGTGTGGATCTACAAGGGCGACATCTACGACCCGCGTGAGCGCGAGGCCCAGCAGCGAGGAGTTTGACCATGTTGATGCCCAAGAAGGTCAAGTATCGGAAGCGGCAAAAAGGACGGATGCGGGGCAAGGCCCTGCGGGGCAGCACGCTGAATTTCGGCGAGTTCGGTCTGAAGGCCGTCGAACCCGGCTGGATCACCAACCGCCAGATCGAGGCCGCCCGCGTGGCCATCACCCGCTACGTCAAGCGCGGCGGCAAGGTGTGGATCCGCATCTTCCCCGACAAGCCGGTCACCAAGAAGCCGGCCGAGACCCGGATGGGCAAGGGGAAGGGCAATCCGGAGGAGTGGGTATGCTTCGTGAAGCCCGGCCGGATGCTCTACGAGAAGGAGGGCGTTCCGGTCTCCGTGGCCCAGGAGGCGATGCGCCTGGCGGCCCACAAGCTGGCCGTCAAGACCCGCTTCGTGACGAGGTTCGGCCAATGAAAGCGTCCGCTTTGAGAGAGCAAACCATCGAGGGCCTGGAGTCGGAGGCCGTGGAACTGGCGCAGCAGCTGTTCAAGCTGCGTTTCCAGCAGGCGACGGGCCAGCTGGAGAACCCCGGCAAGCTGCGGGCCGTCCGCAGGGACCTGGCCCGGGTCAAGACGGTCCTGACCGAGAAGAAGAAGGCTGCCCAGCGCAGCGCGTGAGGACGACGAAACTATGGAGCAGCAAGCGACGCGCCCGCGGCGAGCGACGAAGACCGGACGGGTGGTCTCCAACGCCATGGAGAAATCCGTGGTGGTGGCGGTGGACCGGCTGGTGAAACACCCGCTCTACCGCAAGACCATCCGGCGCACCAGCAAGTTCATGGCCCACGACGAGTCCAACGACTGCCGCGTGGGCGACAAGGTGGCGATCCGTGAGACCCGTCCCCTGAGCAAGCGCAAGCGGTGGATCGTGATCGAGGTGCTCGAGCGAGCCAAGGAGTAGGAGTCAGGCCATGATCCAGATGAGAACCGTGCTCAACGTGGCCGACAATTCCGGGGCCAAGAAGATCGCCTGCATCCTCCCCCTGGGGGGAGATACGGGACCCGGAGCGGGCCTGGGCGACGTGATCACCGCCTCGGTCAAGGAGGCCTCGCCGGAGGGGAGCGTGAAGAAGGGCGAAGTGGTGCGAGCCGTGATCGTCCGCACCCGCCGGGGCACGCGGCGCCGCGACGGCTCCTATATCCGCTTCGACGAAAACGCCGCCGTGCTGATCAACAACCAGCAGGAGCCGATCGGGACGCGCGTGTTCGGGCCGGTCGCCCGCGAGTTGCGCGAGCGGCGCTTCATGCGGATTGTTTCCCTGGCGCCGGAGGTGTTGTGAGCAGATCTCCAAAGTCTCGCCTCGAGGGTTTGAGATTTTGAGATTTGAGATTTGAGATTTCGAGCGGAGCGAGCAGATGCTTCATATCAAGAAGGACGACGAGGTGAAAGTACTGTCCGGCAAGGCCCGCGGGCAGCAGGGGAAGGTGCTGCGGGTGTTTCCGGACAAGGGTTCGGCGGTCGTCGAGAACCTGAATTTCGTGAAGCGGCACACGCGGCCCAACCCGCAGCGCAACATCAAGGGAGGCCTGGTGGAGCGGGAGGCGCCCATCCACCTCTCCAACCTGCAGGTGATCTGCCGCGACTGCCAGAGTCCGACGCGGGTCTCTTTCGAGACGCTCGCGGACGGACGCAAGGTCCGCGTGTGCAAGAAGTGCGGCGGGTCGATCGACAAGTGAGCCGGAGCTAGAAGCGATGCCAAGACTGAAAGACAAGTACCAGAACGACGTCGTGCCCGCTCTCCAGAAGGAGTTCGAGTACACCAACGTGATGGCCGTGCCCAGGCTGGTCAAGGTGGTGGTCAACAGCGGGGTCGGCGAAGCGATCGCCAACGCCAAGCTGCTGGACGTGGTGTCGGACGAACTGGCGGCCATCACGGGGCAGCGCCCGGTGATCCGCAAGGCCCGCAAGTCGATCGCCGGCTTCAAGCTGCGCGAGGGGATGCCGATCGGCGTCAAGGTGACGCTTCGCGGGGAGCGGATGTACGAGTTCCTGGACCGGCTGATCAACATCGCCCTGCCGCGGGTACGCGACTTCCGGGGCGTGTCGCCCAACGCCTTCGACGGCCGGGGCAATTACACCCTGGGGCTGCGCGACCAGCTCATCTTCCCCGAGATCGATCTGGGAAAGTCCGAGCGCGCGGGCGGAATGAACGTGACCATCGTGACGACGGCCCGTACCGACCAGGAAGCCCGAGTGCTGCTGGCCGGGCTGGGCGTGCCGTTCGCCAAGAAAGAGGATCGCCGGGCGGCCGTCTTCGTTTAGGAAGGGATTCATGGCCAAAAAGTCTCTGATCGCAAAACAGAAGAAGCGACCCAAGTTCTCGACCCGGCGCTACTCGCGCTGCCAGCGCTGCGGCCGGCCCCGGGGGTACCTGCGCAAGTTTGCGCTGTGCCGCATCTGCTTCCGCGAGCTGGCGCTGCGGGGAGAGGTCCCGGGCGTGATCAAGGCCAGCTGTTAGGCGCGGCCGCACGAAAGACTGCAACGAGGAGCAATAGAGCATCATGTCGATGACGGATCCGATCGCAGACCTGCTGACCCGCATCCGCAACGCCCAGATGGCGAGCCACGATACGGTCAGCGTCCCTCATTCCCGGATGCGGGAATCGATCGTGCGCATCTTGTGCGACGAAGGCTACCTGGGGGGTTTTCATCTCCGGGAAGGGGAGCGCTTCAAGCACCTGGAACTGGAGCTGAAGTACCAGAAGGGGAGAGTCCCGGTGATCCAGCAGCTGCGGCGGGTCAGCACGCCCGGCCGGCGCGTCTACGCCGGCAAGGACGAGATCCCGCAGGTGCTGGGAGGACTGGGCGTCAACGTCCTGTCCACGTCACAGGGCGTGATGACCGGCAAGGAAGCGCGCAGCAAGGGAATTGGGGGCGAAATCCTCTGCGAGATTCTGTAGTGATCTCGTCCGGCTGCGGTGCGAGATTTTGACATTCGATATTTGAGATTTGGAGTTCTCATGTCACGAGTGGGACGACGGCCGATCAAGGTACCCTCGGGGGTGAAGGTCTCGATTGACTCCGGGGTGGTCCGCGTGGAAGGGCCGAAGGGAAAGCTGGAGACGGCGATCCCGGCGGGGATCGAAGTCGAGGTCGACGACTCCAGGCTGCAGGCCAAACGGGGCAACGACGAGCCGCGCAACCGCGCGCTGCACGGATTGACGCGGACGCTGCTGTCCAACTCCGTCAAAGGGGTGACGCAGGGTTTCTCCAAGCAGCTGGACGTGGTGGGGATCGGCTACAAGGCGGAGGTGCGGGGGAAATACCTGAACCTCAGCCTGGGGTTTTCGCACCCCATCGACTTTCCCATTCCCCGAGGCATCGAAATCGCGGTCGGGCGGGAGACGCGCGCGATCCCCAATTACGTGGCAACGATCACGGTGTCGGGGATCGACAAGGCCCGCGTGGGGCAGATCGCGGCGGACCTGCGCCGCCTGCGGCCGCCGGACGCCTACAAGGGCAAGGGGGTCCGCTACTCGACCGAGTTCGTGAAGTTGAAAGTGGGCAAGAAGGGCGCCTAAACGACGGGCACGCTGCCCGTTTCACAGGAACCGGAACCATGGCCAGAAGAGACAGCAAGAACAAGAGACGCAAACGGATTCACCAGCGGATCCGCAACCGCATCGCCGGTTCGGATCAGCGGCCCCGGCTGTGCGTGTACCGCAGCCTCAAGCACATCTATGCCCAGCTGGTCGACGATGCCGCGGGCAAGACCCTGGCCTGCTGCTCCACGCTGAAGGTGGAGGGCAAGAAGCTGGGCAACGGGGGCAACGTGGAGGCGGCCAAGAAGGTGGGAAAGGCGATCGCCGAGGCCGCCAAGTCTCACGGGATCGAGAGCGTCGTCTTCGATCGCGGCGGCTACATCTTTCACGGACGCGTCAAGGCACTGGCCGAAGCCGCGCGCGAGGCCGGATTGAAGTTTTAGCCCGAAACGGCCCCGGGGCGGGGTTCGGGCCGGCAGGGAGCTCACATGGCATACATGGACAGAAGCAACGGCGAATTCGTGGACCAGGTCATTTCCATCAACCGGGTGACCAAAGTGGTCAAGGGCGGCAAGAACCTCTGTTTCAGCGCCCTGGTAGTGGTGGGAGACCAGAACGGCCGGGTCGGCTACGGCATGGGCAAGGCCAAGGAAGTGCCCTCGGCGATCCGCAAGGGGATCGACCGGGCGAAGAAGTCGATCATTTCGGTCCCGCTAGCCGGCTCCACGATTCCCCACACCATCCTGGGAGTCTTCGGAGCCGGGCGGGTGCTGCTCAAACCGGCGCAGGAAGGCACGGGGGTGATCGCCGGCGCCGCGGTCCGCGCCCTGATGGACGCCGCCGGCGTCCGTGACGTGGTCACCAAGGTCCTGGGGTCGGACAACCCCCACAACGTGGTCAAGGCTGCCTTTCAGGGTCTGCAGGACTTGCGCAGTCCCGAGCAGGTGGCCCGCACGCGCGGCGTGGCGGTCGAGGACTTGTGATGGCGAAAAAAGACAAGACGCTGAAAATTCAATACTTCCGCAGCAGCATCGGCCGGCCCGGCTACCAGAAAGAGGTGGTCAGGGGGCTGGGGCTGCGGCGCTTGAACCAGGTGGTCGAGCGGCCGGACACCCCCCAGATCCGGGGCATGGTGGCCAAGATTCCCCACCTGGTCCGCGTGATAGAGGGAGAGGCATCGTGAGCTTGGAACTGCACGGATTGAAGCCGTCCAAGGGAGCCAACCGGCAGCGCAAGCGGGCCGGGCGAGGTCCCGGCTCCGGCCTGGGCAAGACCGCCGGCCGGGGGCACAAGGGCCAGAAATCGCGCTCCGGCTACAGCCGCCGGGCCGGTTTCGAGGGCGGTCAGATGCCCCTGTACCGGCGCCTCCCCAAACGGGGGTTCACCAACGTCTTCGCCAAGCGCTGGGTGGTGTTGAACGTCCGCGACCTGAACCGTTTCGAGGAGGGGAGCACGGTGTCTCCCGAGTTCCTCGTCGGCTCCGGCTACGTCAAGAACCTGCGCGACGGCGTGCGGGTGCTGGGCCAGGGGGAGCTGGAGAAGAAGCTGACCGTCAAGGCCCACCATTTCAGTGAATCCGCCCGGAAGAAGATCGAAGCGGCGGGCGGAAGCGTGGAGGTCCTGAGCTGATGACCACAGACGCAGGCGTTCTGCTGTCGAGCTTTCGCAACATCACGCGGATTCCCGATCTGCGCCGGCGCATTCTGTTCATGCTGGGGATGCTGGCCGCCTACCGGGTAGGCAGCTGGATTCCGACGCCTGGAGTCAACACCGCGGCGCTGCAGGACTTCTTCGCCAGCCAGGCGGGGACGCTCTTCGGCTTCCTGGACATCTTCTCGGGCGGCAACCTCAGCCGGCTCTCGATTTTCGCCCTGGGCATCACGCCCTACATCACGGCCTCCATCATCCTGCAGCTGCTGACGGTAGTCTGGCCGTACCTGGAACGGCTGTCCAAGGAAGGGGACCTGGGGCGCAAGAAGATCAACCAGTACACGCGCTACCTGACCGTGGCCCTGAGCCTGTTTCAGGGACTGGCCACCGCCGTGGCCCTGGAGCGGACCACGGGCGGAATCGGGCCGACCGTGGTGGCCGATCCGGGGTGGGGCTTCCGGGTCATGACCATGATCACGCTGACCACCGGGACGGTCCTGGTGATGTGGATCGGGGAGCAGATCTCGGAGCGCGGCATCGGCAACGGCATCTCGCTGATCATCTTCGCCGGGATCGTGGTCGGCTTTCCCGGGGCGGCCCTGGAGATGATTCAGGACCTGTTCACGCCGGGCGGCCGCAGCATCCTGGTGGTGGTCGGACTCGTGATCATGATGGTGGTCGTGATCGCGGCCATCGTCTACGTGGAACGGGGGCAGAGAAGGATCCCGATTCAGTACGCCAAGCGGGTCGTGGGACGCCGCATGTACGGCGGCCAGCAGACGCACCTCCCCCTCCGTGTGAACTCGGGCGGGGTCATTCCGGTGATCTTCGCGGCCTCCATCGTGGCCTTCCCCTCCACCCTGCAGCTGGTCATCCAGACGGAGTGGATGCAGGCGTTCTCCACGCAGCTGCAGCAGGGGTACCCGCTGTACAACCTGATCTACATCACGGGAATCCTGTTCTTCTGCTTCTTCTACGTGAGCATTATTTTCAACCCGGACGAGGTGGCCGACAACATCCGCAAGTACGGCGGCTTCATCCCCGGCATCCGGCCCGGGCGCCGCACCTCCGAGTTCATCGACAAGGTGCTGAGCCGGCTGACCGCTGCCGGAGCCGTCTACCTGGTGCTGGTGTGTCTGCTGCCGGAGTTCCTGATCACGGGCTTCAAGGTGCAGCCGATCCCCTGGATCGGCCCCTGGCTGGACGACCTGCTGAGCCAGTACAACCTGTCGGTGGTCACCACCGGCATGGGCGTGAACTTCTACTTCGGCGGCACCTCGCTGCTGATCATCGTGGGCGTGGCCATGGACACGGTCCAGCAGATCGAGTCCCAGCTGATCATGCGGCACTACGAGGGGTTCCTGAAGAAAGGGAGAGTGCGGGGGCGCCGCTGAGGTGGACAGTCCGAGTCTCGGCGTGCTATTATTTACGATTCTGCTTTTCCCGGGAGCACGGCGACAACCCCGGGCAAGGTTCGAGTAAGGCTGAGATACCATGAAAGTGCGAGCGTCGGTCAAGAAGATGTGCATGAAGTGCAAGATCATCCGCCGCCGGGGAGTGGTGCGGGTGATCTGCACCAACCCCAAGCACAAGCAGCGACAGGGATAGACTCAGGGACGGGGCCCGCACTGCGGCCCGGCCCGAAACGCGGGACCAGGCAAAGACTATGGCACGAATAGGCGGGATGAACCTCCCCGATCAGAAACGAGCGGAGATCGGTCTGACGTACATCTACGGCGTGGGCCGCGCCCGCGCCCAGAAGATCCTGGCCAAGGCGGGCGTCGAGAAGGACAAGCGCCTGGGCGAGCTGACCGAAGAGGAATCCACGGCCATCCGCAAAATCCTCGAAGAGGAGGGGCGGGTGGAAGGCGACCTTCGCAAGGAAGTACAGCTGAACATCAAGCGCCTGATGG
>JBFGHG010000132.1:0-7193 GCA_041578395.1 Acidobacteriota bacterium | reverse complement strand
GGTGAAGAAGTGCCGCCCCATCCAGTTGCCGGCCCCTTCGGTCTGGTATTCGTAGGGCGTGTGGCGGTGGCAGAAGAGGTGGACGAAGAGCAGGCCGGAAGGCGCCAGCCAGTCCGCGATGCGCCCCATCAGCTGGCGGTGGTTGCGGACGTGTTCGAACATCTCCACCGACACCACCCGGTCGAAGGTGCCGCCGGGCTCGTAGCGGTTGACGTCCGCCGTCACCACGCGCACGTTGTCGAGCTTCTCCCGACGGCAGGCTTCCTCGATGAAGCTGCGCTGGCCGGCCGAATTGGAGACGGCGGTGATCGAGGAGGCGGGGAAGCGGCGCGCCATCCAAAGCGTCAGCGAACCCCACCCGCAGCCCAGTTCCAGGATTCGCTGCCCGTCCGCCACCCGCGCCCGCCGGGCGGTCAATTCGAGCATCGCTTCTTCCGCTTCGTCCAGCGCCGCCACGCCTTCGGGCCAGTAACAGCAGCTGTACTTGAGCTGCCGCCCCAGGACCTGCTGGAAAAAGGCGGCGGGAACCTCGTAGTGCTGACGGTTCGCGTCCTCGGTGTGCAGCGCGATGGGGCGCTCCCCGTTGCGCCGGAGAAAGTCCTCCACCTGCTGCCGGCGGTGAAACGGTGTCCCGGCCAGCTGCCTCGCGCGGATACCGATCAGACCGCGAATACCACGCCGGACCATGAAGTCCGGCACCAGGCCGCGTTCGGCGAGTGAGATCACGGATTCCCCGGACAGCCCCATCGATCAACCTCTCCCGTCCGGCGCCGGTTCCACGCCGAACCTCGGCTTGGCCAGCAGCATCTGCACGTCGCCCGTCCAGCAGGCCTGAAACCCTCCCTGGCAGGCGCTCAGATAGTAGTCCCACATGCGGATGAACCGTTCGTCGAAGCCAAGGCGCCGTACCTGGTCCAGGTTGGCCAGGAAGCGTTCCCGCCAGGCGGCCAGCGTCCGGGCGTAGTGCCGCGTCAGGTCCTCGAGGCCGATCACCCGAAAATCGGTGACCCGGGCCAGACAGTCGCAGATGGCGGCCACCGAGGGGAGGCAACCGCCCGGGAAGATGTAGCGCTTGATGAAATCCACCGATCTGAGCGAGGCCCGGTAGCGCTGATCGGCCACGGTGATCGCCTGCAGCAGCATCAGGCCCCGGGGCTTCAGCAGGCGCGAGCAGCGCTCGAAGAACGTGTCGTAGAACTGGTGGCCGACGGCCTCGATCATCTCGATCGAGACCAGCTTGTCGTACGTCCCCTCGAGGTCGCGGTAATCGTTGCGCAGCACCTGGACCCGGCCGCTCAGCCCCTCGCGGCGCACCCGCCGGCCGGCGAACTCGAACTGCTCCCGGGAGATCGTGGTGGTCGTCACCCGGCAGCCGAAACGCTCCGCGGCGTGGATGGCGAAACCGCCCCAGCCCGTGCCGATCTCCAGCAGGTGGTCGGAGGGCTTCAGCTCCAGTTTGCGGCAGATCATGTCGTTCTTGGCGAAGGAGGCCTCCTCCAGCGAAGTGCCCTCCTCGGGAAAGTAGGCGCAGGAGTACATCATGCCGGGATCCAGGAAGAGCCGGTAGAACTCGTTGCCCAGGTCGTAGTGGGCGCGGATGTTGGCGCGGCTTCCCGAGCGGCTGTTGCGGCGCATCCGGTGGACCAGCCGGTGCAGCCAGCTGGCGGGCCGAGACAGCGCGGAATCCAGCCCCTCGAAGACGTTCCCGTTCAGCGCGATCACCCGCGCCACGGCGGCCGGGTCGGCCGAAGTCCACCAGCCTTCCATGTAAGCCTCGCCGGCTCCCACCGATCCGCCCAGCAGCAGGCGGGGGTAGAGACGGGGGTCGTGGACCTGCACCTCCGCCTGGTGCGGGTCGAGGGAGCCGCCGGGGCCGAAGTCGCGTTGCCGGCAGTGTTCGATCACCCGCAGCCGCCCCACCTTCAACCTCTCCAGCCTGCCGAAGACGGACCTCCTGCACCAGCCTTCGAAGCGGGACGCGGTCCGCTCCTGCTCCAACCCCATCCACCGCGCTGTGTCGCTCAACGAGTCACCTCAGAACACCTGTTTTTCGGGGTTGGGATGCGAGAAGAAGGGTGCGCGCGCCAGCCACAGGCGCAGCGCCTGGTAGTAGATGCCACCCAACACGCTCAACGTCATGAAGGGGAATCGGATCAGCGCTCCGTTCAGAGCCCGGCCGGACATGGGCCGGCGCTGGAGGTCGAGCGTGGCGTCGAAACACAACTCCCCCCGGCGAAAGTTCTGGATGTGCACCAGCAGGCGCCGCCCCGGCCTCGTGAACCGCCAGCGGTACTCCATGTCCATGGGGAGAAAGGGCGAGACGTGGAACTCCTTGCCCGAGCGGTAGAGCCGCACGCCCTGTTCCGAGCCGGGCTGCGGCTCGGCCAGCACGTAGCAATGGCGCTCACCCCAGGGGGTGTTGTTGACCTCGGCCACCACCGCCTCGAGGTCTTCTCCCCCGTCGTCGAAGCAGAAGTAGAAGCTGACCGGGTTCATGCCGTAGCCGAAATACCGCAGATGGGTGAGCAGGCGTACCGGCCCCCGCAGTTCCAGGCCGCTGCGCTCCTTCACCAGCCGCCGCACCTCGTCGGCCAGCGGCCGGCGGGGGTCGCCCAGGTGGTCGCTGCGCCGGAAGCGGGCCGGGGCCGGCCGAGTGGCCGACCACAGCCAGCGTCCCTGAAACAGGCTCGGCAGCTCCTCCAGGTCCAGGTACATCATGAAGAGGGAGTAGTGGAAGCGGCGAGGCCGGGGAAGCCGGCGGCGGTGCCGGATCCGGCCTTCGTACATGCAGCTGTCGATCCCCTTCACAACCGCTCCCCCAGTTGCGCGCAGACGCGCAGCGCGCTGTTGACCCCGTCCTCGTGAAATCCGTAGCCCCAGTAGGCCCCACAGTAGTGTACACGCCCGGGCCCGCTGATTTCCCGGTGCCTCGCGCGGGCCTGAACCGCCTGTGGGGAGTAGGCGGGGTGGGAATAGTCGAAGCGCTCGATCACCGAGTCCGGGCGTACCTCGGCGGCGCGGTTGAGGGTGACGCAGTAGTCGATCGGGGACCGGAACCGCTGCAGGGTGTTGCTGTGATACGTGATGGCGACTTCCTCCTGCCGTCTCTCGGGCAGGTGGTAGTTCCAACTGGCCCAGGCGCGGCGGCGGCGCGGCAGCAGCCGCCGGTCGGTGTGCAGAAGCGCCGGATTGGGCTGATACGGGATGGCCCCCAGCACGCTGCGTTCGGCCGGAGTCGGCTCCTCGAGGACCGCCAGCGCCTGGTCCGAATGCAGCGCCAGCACGGCGTGGTCGAAGCGTTCCCAGCCGCCCCGCCGGGTCCGCACTTCGACCGCCCCGGACTGCCTCCGCAGGCTCTGAACCGGGCTGCGCAGCCGGATTCGCTCTCGAAAGGGCTGGACGATCCGTTTGACGTACTCGCGGGACCCTCCCCGGATGACCCTCCAGACCGGCTGGTTCCGCACCTGCAGCAGCCCGTGGTTGTGCAGGAAGCGCGCCAGGAAATGGACCGGAAACTGGGGAATCGAAGCCGGCCGGGCCGACCAGATCGAGGCCGCGATGGGAATCAGGTAGAGGCGCAGAAAGGTGTCCGAAAAGCCCCGGCTGCGGGAGAACTGCTCGAGGGTCGCCGAATCCGGAGACCGCAGCAGGGCGGAGGCCTCCCGGTTGAAGCGGAGGATCTCCGCCAGCATCTTCCAGAAGCGGGGACGCAGGGCGTTGCGGCGCTGCGCGAAGAGCCGGTTGAGGGACTGGCTGTTGTATTCCAGGCCGGAGGTCTCGCAGCGCACCGAGAAGCTCATGCGGGTGGGACGCGATTCCACCCCCAGCGCGCCCAGGAGGCGGACGAAGTTCGGGTAGTTCCGCTCGTTGAAGACGATGAAGCCGGTGTCGATGGGCCGGCGATGCCCGTTTTCGGCCACCTCCACCGTGTTGGTGTGCCCGCCCACGTAGGAATTGGCCTCGAAGAGCGTGACCTCGTGGGAGCGCGAAAGCAGCCAGGCGCTGACCATCCCCGAGATCCCTCCCCCCACGACCGCGATTCTCATCTGCCGATGCTCAGTTGGAGCGCCGCCGGCGCAAGGTTTCCCTCAGGTCCTGCAGGTCGTGGACGACGGTCGCCTCGATCTCTTCGAGGACGTCCCGGTAGTGATGGGCCGCGCGTCCCCCGACCAGGATCATCACTCCTTTTTGGAGCCTCCGGCGCAGGTTGCGCAGCTCTCCGGCCAGGTCCGGATCCTGCTCGGGATAGACGAGGCTCAGTCCCACCGCCTGTGCCCGGCGCATCCGGGCGGCGGCGGCAATGTCCGCGGTGGGCAGGTTGGGTCCCAGGTAGGTCGAGTTCCAGCCCTCCGAGGCGGCCCAGACCGTCACCAGCAGGGCCCCCAGTTCGTGGAGCTGACCCGGGGGAGTGGTCACCACCAGCCGGGGAGCGGCTTCCTCCCGGCCGATGGTCTCGTTCATGTTGCCCAGCACGGTGCGCACCACTGCCGACGCCAGGTGCTCGTTGGCCACGCTGAGCGAGCCGTCCGCCCAGCGGTCTCCGATTTCGTGCAACAGCGGAACCACCACGGCCTCGATCCAGGCGTTCTGGCTCAGGGAGACGGCGGCCCGCGAAAGCACGTTTTCCAGGCGCTGCGGGTCGAAGGCGGTCACGGCCGCCAGCGCTTCCCGCTGCACGGCGCCCGCGTCCAGCGCCGGCGCGCCCTCCGCGGAGGGCCGGCCGCCCGGCCTCAGCTCGGCCACCAGGCGCCGCAGTTCGACGGTCTCCAGTTCCGCGATCTGGCCGATACTGTGGCCGGCGGCGGTGGCGTCGCGCAGCAGTTCGAGGCGTTCCACATCCTCGTCGCTGTACAGGCGCCGGTTGGTCGGGGTGCGGTGCGGCGAGATGGCGCCATGCCTGCGCTCCCACGCTCGAATCAGGTGGGAAGTCAAACCCGTACGCCGGGTCACCAACCGCATCGGATATTTCGCTGCCTCCATCGCACGGACGAGAATAGCCGGTCTGTACAGTTTTTGTCAATGTTTTGTATTGAAAAACTGAGCGCGGCTAACACTCGATCACGTTGATGGCGAGGCCGCCCCGGGAGGTTTCCTTGTATTTGGTCTTCATGTCGGCGCCGGTCTGGCGCATGGTGCGGATGACTTTGTCCAGCGAGACCTTCTGCGTGCCCTGGCCGCGGAAGGCCAGCCGCGCCGCGTTGATCGCCTTGATGGCCCCCATGGCGTTGCGCTCGATGCAGGGGATCTGGACCAGTCCGCCCACGGGATCGCAGGTGAGTCCCAGGTTGTGCTCCATGCCGATCTCGGCGGCGTTTTCGACCTGCTGGTTGCTCCCCCCGGCGGCGGAGACCAGTCCGCCGGCGGCCATCGAGCAGGCCACGCCGACTTCTCCCTGACACCCCACCTCGGCGCCCGAGATGGAGGCGTTTTCCTTGTACAGGATCCCGATCGCCCCGGCGGTCAGCAGGAAGCGGAGTACGCCCTCCTCGGCGGCGCCGGGCCGGAACCTCCAGTAGTAGTGCAGCACCGCCGGGATGATGCCGGCCGCCCCGTTGGTGGGCGCGGTCACGACGCGGCCTCCGGCGGCGTTTTCCTCGTTGACGGCCAGCGCGAAGAGGTTGACCCAGTCCATCGCCGTGAGCGGGTCCTCGAGGCCTTCCTCGGGACGGCTGCACAGGTCCCGGTAGAGCTGAGGCGCCCGGCGGACCACCTGCAATCCGCCGGGCAGGATCCCGTCGTGGCGGCAGCCGGCCTCGACGCACTCCTGCATGGCTTTCCAGATCACGAGCAGGCGTGACCGAATCTCGGCTTCGGAACGCCAGGCCTGCTCGTTGGCCAGCATCAGCTGATCGATCCGCAGGCCTGCCTGGCGGCCCAGCTCGAGTAGTTGGGCGCCGCTGCGAAACGGGTAGGGCAGGGGCGTGGTGTCCTCCACCAGCCGGTCTTCCTCGGCGGCCCCTTCGGCGACCACGAACCCGCCTCCCACCGAGTAGTAGATCTTCTGCAGGAGCTGGCGACCCTCCTCGTCCAGCGCCGTGAAGCGCATGCCGTTGGAGTGCAGCGGCAGCCGTTCGCGGCGCACGAACAGCAGGTCGGCCTTCTCGTCGAAAGCCAGCCAGTGTCCTCCCGCGAGGGTGATCTCGCCCTGCTCGCGGATCGACTCCACGCGGGATCCGATCGTGGCCGGGTCGACGCCCTCCGGAGTCTCCCCCTGCAGGCCCATCAGCACGGCCTTGTCGGTCCCGTGCCCCTTGCCGGTGAAGGCCAGCGATCCGAACAGCTCGATGCGCAGCCGCCGGGTCTGGCCCAGGACCGCCGCCTGCTCGAGCCGTCCGACGAAGCGGCGCGCCGCCCGCATGGGTCCCACTGTGTGCGAGCTGGACGGTCCGATACCGATGGTGAAGAGGTCGAAGACGCTGATGGACATGCCTTGCCAGTCTACAATGTGCGGGTGAAAAAACCGCACTCAGCGGACGGCTGGCAACAGGCCCGGGCCGAATTTCGCGCCGCCCGCCGCCCGCTGGCGCTCACGGGGGCCGGCATCTCGGTGGAGAGCGGCATCCCCGATTTCCGCGGCGACCACGGACTGTGGCGCCGCTTCGAACCGGAGCAATACGCCACCCTGGAGGTGTTCCGCCGCGAGCCGCACAAGGCCTGGGAGATGTACCGGGCGCTGGGCGAGGTGCTGCAGGGGAAGCAGCCCAACCCGGCCCACCGGGCGCTGGCCCGGCTGGAGCGGGAGGGGCGGCTGCAGGCGGTGATCACCCAGAACATCGACGGTCTGCACCAGCTAGCCGGCAGCCGCCGGGTGGTCGAGGTGCACGGAGAGTACAGGCATCTGCAGTGTCTGCGCTGCGGCAGGATGCGGCCCCTGCGGGAGGAGGACTATGCGCCGCCGGCCGTGCCCGCCTGCCACGACTGCGGCGCGCCGCTGAAGCCCAACGTGGTGCTCTTCGGGGAATGGGTGAGGCACATGGACGAGGTCGGCCCGCTCCTCGAGTCGTGCGACGCGCTTCTGGTGATCGGGACCTCGGCGGAAGTGTATCCGGTGGCGGACCTGCCGCGTCAGGTACTCGGCAACGGCGGCCGGGTCTTCGAGTTCAACGTAGAGGATACGCCCCTGACGTCCCTGGCCGACTACTCTTTCCGCGGGCCCTGCGGCCGGACGCTGCCCCGATTCGTCGAGTGAGGGG
>JBFGHG010000131.1:0-7204 GCA_041578395.1 Acidobacteriota bacterium | reverse complement strand
GGAGTGCCCCCGCAGCCCGCGGTCGTGCGGGATCGTCACCCCGCCCAGCCGCAGGGGCCGTCCGTCGGCGAAGGGATGAAAGTCGAATCCCAGGCCCACCCGATACGCCACCCGCTTCCTCCTCGGGGTCAATTCAGATCGCCCGGCCAGGTGATCTTCACGTTGGCCGGATCGCCGTCCACCACGTGGACGGGATGGCCGGTGCGTTCGACCAGGCTGGCCTCGTCCGTCCCCGTGAAGTCATCCCTTATAGCCTGTTCGAACGCCGCTTTCAAAAGGCCCAGCCGGAACCCCTGCGGGGTCTGGACCAGGCGCAGGCGGGTGCGGTCCAGAGTCCGGACCACCTTCGAACCCTCGACCTCCTTGACCGTGTCCGCCACCGGCAGGGCGGGAAGGCAGGCGCCGTGCCGACGGGCGCCCTCCAGTACGCGCTCGGCCAGGGCCGCACACAGAAACGGCCGCGCCGCGTCGTGGACCAGAACGATCTCATCCTCGCCGGCAAGCCGCTCGAGACCCCTCCAGACGGAGTCCTGGCGCTCGGCGCCCCCTGCGACTACCTCGAGGCCCCCCGGCCAACCCAGCTTTGCGACTTCCCGACGCACCTCTCGGACCCAGCCGCGAGGCACGACCACCACGCCCCCCCGGCAGTGCTCCCGGAGCGTGGCGAGGCCGTGCAGGTACACGGGCCGCCCGTCCAAGGGAAGAAACTGTTTGGGAATCCCAGACCCGAAACGCGACCCCGTCCCCGCCGCGGCCAGGACCAGAAAGCTCAAAGGCGCGAGACCTTCTCGCGGAAGTCGCCCCGCTGCTGGGTGGTCTCGCCCGTCTGGAACTTGCCGAAGATCATCTTGCCGGCGGTGGTCTGCAGCACGCTGGTGACCTGGATATCGATGTTCTTGCCGATCATGCGGCGCGCGTTGTCCACCACCACCATGGTGCCATCGTCCAGATAGGCGACGCCCTGGTTGTACTCCTTGCCCTCTTTGATGACGAAGACGCGCATCGACTCGCCGGGCAGGACCACGGGTTTGAGGGCGTTGGCCAGTTCGTTGATGTTCAGGACCGCCACGCCCCGCAGCTGCGCCACCTTGTTCAGGTTGAAGTCGTTGGTGACGATCTTGGCGCCGGTCTCCTTGGCCAGCTCGATCAGCTTCATGTCGACGCTCTGGATCTCCGGGAAGTCCCGCTCCAGGATCTGCACGTTCACCTGCGCCTTCTTCTGGATCTTGCGCAGGATGTCCAGACCCCGGCGCCCCCGGTTGCGCTTGATCGAGTCCGCCGAATCGGCCACCAGCTGCAGCTCCCGCAACACGAACTCGGGGACCAGCAGCGGGCCTTCCAAAAACCCCGTCTCGACGATGTTCGTCACTCGCCCGTCGATGATCACGCTGGTGTCCAGGATCTTGGAAGTCTTGCGCTGCCCGCGTTCCTTGAAGAGGCCCCAGAAGCTCAGGTCGAGCAGGTCCCCCTTGGAGACGCCCACCAGCAGCCCCACGTAGGTCATCACAGCCAGCACCATCAGCTGCAGGAAGGTCCCCGTTTCGGGCGTGAACGACATCTTGGCGATGATGAGGCTGATCAGGGTGGCGCCCAGGATGCCCATGATCGACCCGAGGGCGGCGGCGATCAACGTGCGCAGCGAAGCCTGCCGGACCTTCCGCTCGAACCAGATGACGGCCGCCGACAGAATCAGTCCGGCCAGCAGGGCGGGAATGGGCGCCAGGGAGAAGGGCGTCAGGAAAAAGGCGGCCAATGAGAGCGTGATTGCGAGGATCACGCGAATCAGCCACACACCCATGTCGAATCCCCTTTCCGGCCGGCCGTGCGAGCCGGCTGCCCGAGGGGCGCGAAGTCTATTCGAGGGAAGCCGTCGAACCGGCGCTTCGCCTGTCGCTCATCACACCCTTCAAACTATTGGCACCTTATTTTAGCGCTCGAGAGGGGTTTTTGTCCAGTGCCCGGACCAATTCGGTAATCGATTCGACAGCCGTAAGCTCAACGTTTTCAAAGCTTTCTGGAAGAGGTAGGTTGGACTTCGGCAAGATCACCCTGCAAAAGCCTAGATTTCGGGCTTCTTTGACGCGCGTCGCCGCCGAGGAGACGGCCCGCACCTCCCCCAGCAGGCCGACTTCACCGAAGAGCGCCGTCTCGGGCGGGACGGGCCGTTCCCGCAGGCTGGAGAGGATGGCGGCCACCAGGGGGAGGTCGGCGGCCGGTTCGGAGGGAGAGAGGCCGCCCGCGGCGTTGACGAACACGTCGCTGCCCAGCATCTGCAGTCCCAGGCGCTTTTCCAGCATCGCCAGCAGCAGCGCCACCCGGTTGGGGTCGATCCCGTTGGCCATGCGGCGGGCGGTGCTGTAGTTGCTGCTGCTCACCAGGGCCTGGATCTCCACCAGCACGGGGCGGGATCCGGCCATGGCGCACAGCACCGCCGATCCGGCCACCGACTGCACCCGCTCGGAGAGGAAGAGGCGCGAGGGGTTGTCGACCGGCTCGAGCCCCCGGCCGGTCATCTCGAAGACGCCCAGCTCGTTGGCCGGGCCGAAGCGGTTCTTGACAGCGCGCACGATCTTCTGGTTCTGGTGCCGCTCCCCCTCGAAGGAGAGGACCACGTCCACCACGTGCTCCAGCGTCTTGGGCCCGGCCAGCGCTCCGTCCTTGGTGATGTGCCCGATCAGGCAGACCGCCACTTCCTCGGACTTGGCGAAGGCCAGCAGCTGGCCGGCGCACTCGCGGATCTGCCCCAGGCTGCCGGGCACCGACTCCAGCGCGGCCGAGTGGACGGTCTGCACGGAGTCGACCACCAGCAGGTCGGGAGCGAGGGAGCGGGCGGAGGCGAGGATCGAGTCCAGGTCGGTCTCGGCGGCCAGAAAAAGGTGGTCCCCGGCCACGCCCAGGCGGTCGCCGCGCAGCTTGATCTGGCGCGCGGACTCCTCGCCGGCCACGTACAGCACCCGGCGCCCGGAGCGTCCCAGGCGGTCGGCCACCTGCAGCAGCAGCGTCGACTTGCCGACTCCCGGCTCGCCCCCCAGCAGGATCAACGAGCCGGGCACCACGCCCCCGCCCAGCGTGCGGTCCAGTTCGCGGTCGCCGCTGGGAAACCGGCGCAGCGGTTCCTCTTCCACCTCGGCGTAGGGGACGGCCCGGGCCGCCGTTTTCGCCGAGCCCCGCTTTCTCGGAACGGCGCGCTCTTCCACCAGGGTCTCCCACTCGCCGCAGGAGGGGCAGCGCCCCAGCCACTTCGAGGTGGTGAACCCGCAGCTCTGGCAGACGTGACGTGTGCGGGCGGCGGCAGTCGGCATGGCGGAGCCAGTTTAGCGGCCGGGTCTGTCATGCCGGCGCACCCACCCGGCCCACAACGCCAGCGGCAGCAGGCAGGTGACCCCCATCAGCAGGGTAGTCCCGGTCAGGTAGAGCGGGGTGTCCACGATCCAGCCCGTCACCAGCGCCCCCACGGCGCCCCACAGCGTGAAGACCGCGAACTCGGTCCCGAACACCCGCCCCATCACATGTTTGGGCGTCAGCTGCAGCAGCAGCTGGGTGGAGAGCACCCAGACGATCCCCCCGCCGGTCCCGCGCAGGAAGGTCCCGAACAGCACCCAGCCGAAGCTGGCCAGCGGGGCGGTCACGAAGAGGCCGATCGAGCAGAGCAGGTAGCCGGCCCCGATCGCCACGGCCAGCGGGCGATAGCGGTCGCCCGTGAAGTGCCGGGCGGCGATGGGTCCGACACCCGTGCCGACTCCCGCCACCGCGAACATGAGGCCCAGGCTGATTCCGCCCGCCTCTCCGATGGGAAAGACGTCCTCGGCGATCTTCACCTGCACCACCTGAAACCCGGCCGAGACGAACAGCGCCACCATCGCCTTGTGCAGCGAGATGACCAGCACGGGGCGGTGGCGCGCCAGGTAGGCGAGTCCTTCGCGGTAGAGCTGAAAGGTGGAGCCGTGCTGGGCCTCCGGCTCCTCCCCGCCGCCGGCGGCGATCCGCGCCACGAAGAAGGCAGACAGCAGGAACGTGGCCGAGTCGACGACGAAAGCGGGGTAGATCCCGAAAGTCCCCGAGACCAGCCCGCCCAGGGCGGCGCCCAGGGCCAGCATCACCGACCAGGTGGTGGCGTTCAGCGCGTTGGCGGTACCCACCGCTTCGGCCGGGACGATCGTCGGGAGGATCGCGGTGCGGGCGGGGTAGAAGAAGCCGCTGACCCCCAGTTGCAGCGCGGTCAGAGCGTACAAGAACCAGACGTGCTCCGGCTCCCGGACCAGCAGGAAGCCGAGCACCACGGCGGCGCGCGCCAGGTCCGTCCAGATCAGCACCCGGCGGCGGTCGTAGCGGTCGGCCACCACGCCGGCCAGGGGGCTGACCAGGAAGGGGGCCAGCATCCGGATCACGAAGAGCGTCCCCACCGCCACCGCCGAACCGCTCAGCTGCGCGATCAGGGCCGCCGACGCCACCAGGTTGAACCAGTCCCCCAGCAGGCTGACGATCTGCCCCAGCCAGAGCATGCGGAAGTTGCGGTTGCCGCGGACCAGTTGGGAGTAGGAGACGGGGGCGGCGGCCGGCTCTGGAGGGTGGTGGCTCACCCGGGGATTGTACGCGTGCGGGGGGAAGAAGGGCGGCGAGCTCCCGCACGAGGCTCGCCGCGCCGGCGGTTACGGAATGAATTCGCAGATGTTGGTGGCCCACACGAAGTTGCCGCCGCCGTCGGGCACGTACTCGTTGGTGTGCCAGAAGTTGTCCGTGCCGGCATCCACGGCGGTGGCGCTGTAGTCGCCGGAGCGGGCGGTGCCGGTTTGCGACCCGGAGCCCGCCTGGCAGACGGCCTCCGTGGAATCGAGTACCCCGCTGCCACCAGCCAGTACAGCCGCCAGCCCCGCGCCAAGTGTTCTCGCATCTGCACGTCCTCCGTTGAAAGTCCAGTCCGAAGACCCCTCGCAGAGTGCCGGCCGACCAGGGCCGAAACGAAGTCGAACTGAATGGATGTGAAAGGTCGTGGATAGCCCTATCGATCACATTTGTCAATAACAAAGATGTTCGTTCAATGAACGTATGGGATTCGTGGCGCTAATCCAGCAGCCGCGGCAGGAACTGAGTCAGGAAGGGGACGTATGTGACCAGCAGGACGGCCAGCGCCCGGATCCCCAGAAAGGGCAGGGCCGCGCGGTAGACCTCCGGCAAGGGACGCTCGAAACGGTAAGAGGCCAGAAAGAGGTTCATCCCGACCGGCGGGGTCAGGTAGCCGAGTTCCAGGTTCACCAGGAAGATGATCCCCAGGTGAAACGGGTCGACTCCGTAGGCGACGCCCAGCGGGGCGATGAGCGGGACGACCACGGCGATCGCCGAGTAGACGTCCATCAGGCAGCCGACCACCAATAAGAAGAGGTTCAGCAAGAGCAGGAACAGCAGCCGCGAATCGACGTAGGTCTGCACGCCCTCCAGTGCTGCGGACGGGATCTCGGCGATGATCAGGTAGTTGGTGAGGCCCTTGGCGACGCACAGGATCATGAGCACGCCGCCGATCAGGATCGCCGCCGCGCCCGTCACCCGCAGCAGGTCCTTGCGGAAAGACAGCTGACGGCGCACGAAGAACTCCAGCACGATGGCGTACAGCACCATCAGCGCCGCCGCCTCGGCCAGCGTCGCGAAGCCGCCCAGGATGGCGCCCAGCACGACTATTGGGATCAGCGCCTCCCATTTCGACCGCCACAACTCGCGCGCGGCCTCCCCCGGCTGGAAGGGAATCGTCTTGCGGCCCTTGCGGCGGCTGTACAGGAGCGCGAAGGCCGCCACCAGGAGGATCTCCAGCAGTCCCGGCACCAGCCCGGCCACGAACAGCTTGCGGATGTCGATCTGGGCCACCAGCCCGTACAGGATCACGGCCAGCGACGGGGGGAAGAGCAGGCCCAGAGAACCCGCCGAGGTGAGCAGTCCAGTGGAGAACCGCTCCGGGTAGCGGGCCTCGATCAGCATCGGGTAGAGAAGCCCGCCCATCGCCAGGATCGTCACGCCGCTGCCGCCGGTGAAGCTGGTGAAAAAGGCGCAGACCAGCAGCGCCACCACCGCCACGCCGCCCGGGAACCAGCCGAAGAAGGCCCGGAACAGCGCCACCAGCCGCCCCGGCGTCCCCCCTTCGGCCAGGAGGTAGCCGGCGAAAGTGAACAGCGGGACCGTGGGCAGGATGGGGCTGGTGGACAGGCCGTAGGCTTCGGCGGCGATGGCCGAGATGGGGTCCCAGTTGCTCCACAGCAGGACCGCCGCGATGCCGCCCAGGCCGACGAAGATCGGCGCGCCCAGGGCCGTGACTCCGATCAGCGCCAGGACCAGGACCAGCCAGAGGTTGCCGTCCGCCAGGTCCTGGTAGGCGTAGGTCAGCGCGGGGAAAACCAGCAGCAGGAGCGCGCTGAGGCGGCCCTTCCACGCCCCCGGCGCGCGCCAGAGCAGCCGAATGCCGATGACCAGCCAGCCGACGGGCATGATCAGCTGAATCACCCACAGCGGCACGCCCAGAGCCAAAATCCGTCCGCCCTCGCGCTCGGCCAGGACCAGTTCCCAGCCGCCCCAGGCCAGGACCAGACAGACCGCGAAGCCGACGCCCGCGATCGTCCACTGCCGCAGCCACTCCGCCCAGCCGCTGAACAGGGCGCCGCCAGTGGTCAGGGAGAGGAGCTGGCCCTCGCGGGCGGCGACGGCGGCGCCGAGGAAGGCCACCCAGAGGACGAGGTGCTGCACCCAGAGGGTCGAGCCGGGGATGCCGCTGGGGTAGACGAAGCGGATCACGATTTCGAGGATGGGCAGAACCGCCATGATCAGCAGGGCGGCCGCGGCGAGGAGGTTTTCGACCTTGTGAAACCGCGAAGACACCGCTACTTCCGAAACTCGTTGCGGAGGCGCTCGACCTTGTCGAACATCTCCGGCGACACGAGCTGGTCGCGGATCTTCGGGTAGGCCTTCACGGCCAGCTCTCGCCAGCGCTGGAGCGTGGCGTCGTCCACGGGCCAGATCTGGAGGCCCCGCTGCTTCATCGTCTCCAGCGCTTCGGCCTCCTGATCGCGGGTCTGCTCCCTCAGCCGCTCGCCGATCTCGCGGGCGATTTCCAGGATCTTGGGACGGTGTTCGACGGGGATGCGCTGGAAGCCCTTCTCGTGCATCACCAGCGCTCCCTGCAGGGGGACCCACTTCAAATCCGTCATGTTGCGGGCGTCGCGGT
>JBFGHG010000130.1:0-7210 GCA_041578395.1 Acidobacteriota bacterium | reverse complement strand
GCAGCACCCCTGACACGCGCCAACCGCCGCAGCGCCCGTGCCGGCGCCTACCTTCGGGGTTCTTTCGGAACTCCTTCATTACCCCGAGCCGCCCGGCGGGGTATCATCGACGCCCATGCAGAAGCCTCCCCTGTCCTTCTGGCAGATCTGGAACATGAGCTTCGGCTTTCTCGGCATCCAATTCGGCTGGGCCCTCCAGATGGCCAACATGAGCGCCATCTACGAGTACGTGGGAGCCGACCCGGAGGACATCGCCATTCTGTGGCTGGCGGCGCCCATGACCGGCCTGATCGTCCAGCCCATCGTGGGCAACCTGAGCGATCACACCTGGGGCCGGCTGGGGCGGCGGCGCCCCTACTTCCTGGTGGGGGCCGTCCTGAGCACGATCGCCCTGATCCTGATGCCGCAGTCGTCGACGCTCTGGATGGCGGCGGGGCTGCTGTGGGTGCTGGACGCATCGATCAACATCAGCATGGAGCCGTTTCGCGCCTTCGTGGCGGACCTGCTGCCCGTCGAGCAGCGCACCCGCGGCTTCGCGATGCAGAGCCTCTTCATCGGCCTGGGGGCCGTGATCGCCTCGGCCCTGCCTTACCTGCTGGGCGCCTGGGGAGTCTCCACCGACACCGGCGAAGGCTCCATCCCCATGACCGTGGAGTTCTCGTTTTACGTGGGGGCCGGGGCCTTTTTCCTGGCGGTGCTCTGGACCATCCTCACCACCCGCGAGTATCCGCCCGAGGACATGGAGGAATTCCGGCGCCGCAAGGCGGCTTCCAAGGGAATCGCCACGCAGGCCCGGGAGATCTTCGCCGCCATCGGGCACATGCCCGCCACCATGCGGCAGCTGGCCTGGGTGCAGGTGTTCACCTGGCTGGGGCTGTTCTGCATGTGGCTCTACTTTCCGGTGGCCGTGCCCCGCAACGTCATGGGCGCCCCCGACACCGCCTCGCCCGTCTACGCCGAAGGGGTCGCCTGGGTCGGAATCTGCTTCGCGTTTTATTCGTTCGTCTGCTTCGTCTTTTCGTTCGCCATCCCCTGGGTCGCCGCGCGCCTCGGCAACCGGCTGACGCACACGTTCTGCCTGCTGTGCGGCGCCGCCGGCCTGATCTCGGTGGCGGGGATCCAGGACAAATACCTGCTGCTGCTTTCGATGACCGGCGTGGGGATCGCCTGGGCCAGCATCCTCTCGGTGCCCTACGCCATCCTCTCCGGGTCCCTGCCCCCCGAAAAGACCGGGATCTACATGGGCATCTTCAACTTCTTCATCGTACTGCCCGAGATCGTCGCCGCGCTGGGGCTGGGGTTCGTGATGCAGTACCTGTTCATGGGCAATCGCCTGGCCGCGGTGGTGGCCGGCGGCTTCAGCCTGCTGCTGGCCGCCGTGCTGATGCAGCGGGTCCGCCCGGCCCCCGCCGCCGAGCCGGTTCCCGTGGCCGCCAAGCCGCCGCAGCCCTCGGTGGCGGCCCGCGCCGCCCCGTCCAACCAGTGAGTCGTCATGTGGAAATCGTTCGCCGCCCTGCTGCTCTCCCTCACCATCCACGCCGCCGCCCAGACTCCGGGCGAGGCCCTTCCCACTGTGGCCAAGGTGGAACCGCCCAACTGGTGGGCGGGCCATTCGATCGACCCGGTGCGGCTGCTGATCCGCGGAAGTGACCTCTCGGGCGTGCGGGTCGAGGCGCCGGCCGGCCTGGAGGTGGGTCTGACCCGGGTCAACGCCCGCGGCAGCTACCTGTTCGTCGATCTGCACATCGACCCGGATCTCGAACCCGGCGCCTACCCGCTCCGCCTGATTGCGCCCTCCGGCTCCACGGAGGCGCCGTTCGAGATCCTGCCGGTTCTTCCCCGGCCGGGCCGCTTCGCCGGCTTCGACTCGGATGACGTGATCTACCTGCTGATGCCCGACCGCTTCGCCAACGGCGACCCCTCCAACGACGACCCCGCGGAGGCGCCCGGGCTGCTGGACCGCTCCAAGAGCCGCTACTACCACGGAGGCGACCTGCAAGGGGTCATCGACCGCCTGGCTTACCTCGACGACCTGGGCGTCACCGCCATCTGGATGAACCCGATCTACGAGAACGTCGATCACCTGAACCGGATCGAGACCTACGATGGCGAGGCCATCACCGATTACCACGGGTACGGGGCGACCGATTTCTACGACGTGGACGAACACCTCGGCACGTTGCAGGATTTCCGGGAACTGGTCGATCGGGCGCACGCCCTCGGCATCCGCGTCATCCAGGACCAGGTGGCCAATCACACCGGGCCCTACCACCCCTGGGTGGAGGACCCGCCCACGCCCACCTGGTACAACGGGACCAAGGCCGAGCACCCCGACAACAACTGGCAGATCTGGACCCTGGCCGATCCCTATTCCCCGCCCGGAGTCCGCGCGCCCACGCTGGACGGCTGGTTCTTGAACATCCTCCCCGACCTGAACCAGGGGGACGAGGAGACCGCCCGCTACCTGATCCAGAACACGCTCTGGTGGATCGGGATCAGCGGAATGGACGGCATCCGCCAGGACACGCTCCCCTACGTGCCGCGGGACTTCTGGGCCGAATGGCGCGAGGCGATCGCCCGCGAATACCCGGATTTTTCGGTGGTGGGGGAGATGTGGGACGGCAACGCCGCGCTGCTGTCCTTCTTCCAGGGAGGGCAGGCGCGCTACGACGGCATCGACTCCAAGATCGAGGCGGTGTTCGATTTCCCGCTCTTCTTCCCGATCCGCGACGCCTTCCTGGGCCGTCAGCCTCTCCGGAAGGTGGTCGAGACCCTGGCGCTGGACCGGCTCTACGTGGACCCGCACGAGCTGGTGACGTTCGTCGGCCTGCACGACGTGTCGCGCTTCATGAGCGAAGCCGGGGCGGATTTCCAGGCCTCCCGGCTGGCCCACGCGCTGATCCTGACCGTGCGGGGCATCCCGGTGATCTACTACGGGGACGAGATCGGGATGCAGGGGGGAAACGACCCCGACAACCGCCGCGACTTCCCGGGTGGCTGGCCTGCCGACCCGCGCAACGCCTTCGACTTCTCGGGCCGCAGCGACCAGGAAAACCGCCTGCACGACTCCATTCGCCAGCTGGTGCGCCTGCGCCGCGAACTCGAGCCGCTGAGGCGCGGAGACACGGTCAACCTGCTGGTGCAGGAGCAGCAGTACGTCTTCGCCCGCCGCACCCGTCAGCAGACCGTGGTGGTGGCCTTCAACAACGACACCGGGCCGGCTCGCGTCCAGGTACAGGCCCGGGCCACCCGCCTGCCTGACGGGACCTCGCTCTCCGATCGCCTGGGAGGCATCACGGGCGCTCGAATCGAGAACGGGAAACTGACGCTGACCCTTCCCCCCAGATCCGTGGCCACCCTCACCGCCCGGTGAGGAATCGATGCCGACATCTGCGACCCGGGAGTCGCGTCATCGTTCGTCATTCATACTTGGAAACGAATCTCCGGTCGATCCAGTCCTTCAGCCGCCAGGCCCAGCGGCTGTGCGAGACCAGACCCCGGTAGTGCAGCAGGGCCTTGCCATCGGAGGTGTTGAGAATGGAGAGGAAGCCCTCCTGCGGCCGGTAGCGGACCGCGGGGGCCGCTCCGCCCAGCACCGCCTCCAGGTTGCGGGACAGCACGGGGGCTTCCCGCACCGCGTAGACCCCCGCCTTGGGCGTGCCGGGGTCTTCGGCCGGGGTCACGCAGTCCCCGGCGCCGAAGATCCGCTCGTCCCCAACGGAACGCAGGGTCGGATCCACCAGCAGGAACCCCCGGGCGTCCACCGGCAGTCCGGAGTCGCGGAACAGCGGCGGCGCGGCCGGGCCCGCCAGCCACACGGTCAGGTCGGCCGGCTGCCGATCTCCCCGCTCGGGCTCGATCATGGACGGTCCGACGGCGGCGACCGGAGCCTCCGTCCGCACTTCGACGCCCGCTCGGGCGAGGATCCGGTTCGCTCGCCGGCGTACGTGCTCAGGATAGCCGTCCAGAATCGTGGCTGACGCCTCCCAGAGGGTGATCCGGGGCCGGGCTCCCTGCTCTTCCAGCAGGCGCCGCAGCGCCAGGGCCACCTCCACGCCGGCCGCCCCCGCCCCCACGACCGAAACGTGAACCTCTTCGCCCGACCGCCCCAGAGTCAGCGTCCGCTGCCGCAGCTGCACCGCCCTGGAAATGGGCTTGACCAGCTGGGCGTGGCGCCGGACGGACGGGAGGTCCCAGCCGGCGGCCCGCGAACCGATGTTGAACGAGACCCGGTCGAACTCGATGGTTCCGTGCCCGCGGGTGACGAGCCGCCGGGACTGCGGGTCCAGGCCGGACACCTCGTCGCACAGGAACTGCGCGCCCGCGGCGGCCGCCTGGGCAGCCAGGTCGAAGGCGATCTCCTCTTCCCGGTAGCTGCCCGCCAGGTAGCCGGGCACCATTCCGGAGTAGTGGTGGCGCGGATAGGCGGACACCAGCAGGACGCGGGCGGACGGCCGCCTCTGCCGCATCCGGTGCAGCACCTCCAGATGGGCGTGTCCTCCCCCCACCAGCACCAGGCGAGGCGAATTGCTTCCAGGCATCCCCCGGTTGTACCACCCCGGCCCGCCGTGCGTATACACTGCCAATCAGCGTGCTGTTCTGGGTGAAGATCCGTTGGGAACCCGCTCTGGCTTGCGGCGCCCTGCTGGGCGCCCTGGGCTGGATCTCGGCCCGGGCGCTGGGCATCCCATGGGAACTGAACGTTTCCCGGACCGCGCTGGAACAGGTGCTGGTGGGGCTGGCCGCGATCCTGGCCAGCGATCTGCTCCTGCACCTGCTGCTGCGGCGCTGGTTCGGCGAGCCGTACCGGCGGCGCTTCGCCTCGCAGCTGGCCTATTTCGACCAGCAGGACACTGCCGCGATCCTGGCCAGCGGCCCCTGCGCCGCCGCCGAGGAGACCGTCTTTCGGGGCGTCCTGCTGCCGCTGCTGCTTCCGCTGGGGAGCGGGCCGGCGGTCGCCGTGTCGGCCCTCGCCTTCGGCCTGGGGCACTGGCGACGGGACGGGTGGGCGCGGCCCTTCAACCTCTGGGCCTGCTGGCAGGGGGTCGTGCTGGGGCTGCTCTACCTGTGGACCGGCAACCTGGCGGTCAATCTGATGGTGCACGGCTTGCACGACGTGCTGGGGTTCGCGGTCTTCCGGTTGCAGCGGCGCAGCGGGTTGCTGCTGTAGCAGGGCTGAATCACGGGCAGGATGCCCGCGCCACACCGCACTCAGATGATCATGGGGATGGGGTTGAGGTCCTCCTCGGCGAGCGGCGAGGCGAGCCACCCCAGCCGTACCGGCAGGTCGTAGAGCCGGCCCGGGGTGAAGCGCGCGAAGAAATGGCGCATCCCGGGGACGATCACCCGCACCACGCTCAACCCGATCTCGGGCCGGGTCTGATCCAGGACCAGGGCCTCGAGGCCGCGGCTGTGGGCGAGTTCGACGCAGGTCAGCACGTCGTCGCGCAGGTCCGCCGAGGCGAGGGAGGCGAAGCGGGACAGGGGGCGAAGCGGCTGTTCGCCGTCCGGAACCAGGTAGGGCTGATCGTCCAGGCTCGCCCGCTCCAGCCAGCGCTTCACGCCGGGGTCCAGGCCCGGGCCCGAGTCGTCTTTCCTCCCTTCCAGGGCCAGCCACTGGTTGCACTCGGTGACGGCGCGCAGCACGCCCAGACGCGGCTCGAGGTGCGCGCCGAAACCGAAATGCACGCGGCGGCCGTCCTGGAGGGGCGAGATGGCGGCGAAGCACGGGATCCCCAGTTCCCCGGTCAGGTCCAGCACCCACAGCCGGCGGCCCATCTCCCCGTAGGCGGCCGCCATCCGCTCCAGAAAAGGCTCCTCCAGGCTCGCCAGGTCCACCGCCGGACGGCGCAGCCGGTTGTACCACCAGACCGCCACGCACTCCCGTTCGACCAGCTCGAGAAACCCCTGCAGGACCGCCTCCTCCAGGTTGTTGCCGGCCGCGCAGCCGTTGGAATCGGCGTAGCAGTAGCGCCCCCCCTCCAGGGGATAGTTGAAGTAGCAGTAGGCGGTGGGCACCCATCGATACCGCTGGCCGCTCAGGGACCAGACTCGCGTCCAGTCGATTTCGCGGTTCGGGTCCAGCGGCCGGGGTCCGGGACGCCGACATGCCGCCAGTACGGGGCATCCGGTGCCGCCGCCACGGCGCCGCCAGCTTCTTCCAGATAGCCGTCCCGCGCCCAGCGGCTCAGGGTGTAGTAAACCCGGGCCGCGTCCACCCGGCCCGCCAGACAGTCCACGATCTCGTCGGCCGTCCGGACGCCGTCCACCAGCGGCGCCACCCGGCGGTGCGGCTCGGCCTTGAACAGGACCCACCGGTCTTCGCCGGAAATCAGCACCCCCTCTTCGTTCCAGACGATCCGGTAGCGGTCGGAGAACCTGGGAACCCGGGGGATGGACATGAGTGTAGGCGCCAGCGGTGTCGTATTGCCGGGGGCGAGCGCGGGTTGTAGAGCCGCGGTCACCCCGGGCCGTCTACGCCTCCCTGGCTGTGGTGATGTCGGAGCAGCAGATGAAGGCTTCCGCCGCCGTGGACTCCAGGGCCTGGTCGTCGGGGCGCGGCGGGATGGTCAGGTGCAAATGGGCGGACGGGGTGGGCGTCTCGCCATCTTGCACGTGGATGTGGGTGTTCTCCGGGACCTCAATCCCGTTTTCTTCGAAGACTGATTCCGGATCCGCCAGCAGGCGTTTCTTGAACTCGGAGTCGCTCCAGGCGCGAGCGACGATTCTGCCCCATGCGCGATTCCCTTCTGCACTGGACAGCTTTGCCATGAATCACCTCCCCTTTCGACGGTTGGAAGAGCCCTTTTCCGAAAAAGAGTAGCAACGCGCGGCTGCAGCGTCAATCGGAGCCTCGAGAGAGCCTTTGACGGCGACTGGCACGTCAACCGCCGCCGCCCAATCCCCCCGGTTTATCGCCGCTCAAAACCTGTTCTGCCGCGAGGGTCCAAGCGCTGTCTACCTGGAGCGGCGCACCCTCAATGCCGGCGATGCGGCCCCGATCCTGGGAAAAGGCGTCAGTCCCGTCGATGATCAGAGCATCTGGTGGCTGGTCGAGTTCAACGGCGCCCAATGTTATGTTTCCAGTGTGCTCGGATCGACGGAGGGAAATCTGGACGGGCTTCCCGAAATCGCCGCCCCACCCACTCCAACGCAGACGCCCACCGCGACCAGCGGCGGCTACCCGGCGCCGGCCAGCCCGACGCCGGCG
>JBFGHG010000129.1:0-7223 GCA_041578395.1 Acidobacteriota bacterium | reverse complement strand
CGACGCCGCTGCCGCCGCAGAGGGTCCCTCCGACGCCGGGGCCGGTCTTCGAGGAGGTGCCGTGCGTCGTGGCCGCGCAGAGCGCGGAGGGCATCGAGGTCGCCCTCGGTACCGAGATCACGCTCGAGGTCCAGGCGGAGGAGGAGGCTCTCCGGCTGATCGCCCTCTTTTCCGGGGGAGACGCGCGCCGGGCACTCAATGCGCTGGAAGCGGCGGTCCGTCTGGCGGCGGGCTCGAAAGCGCCGGGAGTGCGCCTCGCGGCCGCCGCGGTCCGCGAAGCTCTCCAGAAACAGACCCTGCTGTACGACAAGGCCGGCGAAGAGCATTTCAACGCCATCTCGGCGCTGCACAAGTCGCTGCGAAACAGCGACGCCGACGCCGCCCTCTACTGGCTGGCCCGCATGCTGGAAGCGGGCGAGGACCCGCTGTACGTGGCCCGGCGGATGGTTCGATTCGCCTCCGAGGACGTGGGCCTGGCCGATCCCGCGGCGCTGGGGCTGGCCGTCGACGCCACCCGGGCGGTGGAGTTCATCGGAGTGCCCGAGGGGAAGCTGGCGCTGGCCCAGCTGGCGGTCTACCTGGCGCAGGCGCCCAAGTCCAACGCCCTGTACCGGGCCTACGCAGCGGCGGCCGACTCCGTGCGCGAGAGCCGCGGCGAGCCGGTGCCGCTGCACCTCAGAAACGCCCCCACGCCTCTGATGAAGGAGCTGGGATACGGCCGCGACTACCGGTACGCTCACGACGAGGAAGACCGCGTTTCGGCCATGGACTGCCTCCCCTCCGCGCTGGCGGGGCGCCGGTTCTACCACCCCGGTGCCGAGGGGTTCGAAGGGGAGGTTGGACGCCGGTTGGAGCGCTGGCGGCGGCTGCGTGGGAAGGCCGGCAGCGGGGAGGATTCCTGAATGAGCGAGACCGAGACGAGCCTTCCCAACCCCGGATCGCCCAGCGGCGCCACCCCCACGGAGTCGCTGCCGGCGGCGATCCTGCGCTCGCTGCGGCCGCGCCAGTGGATCAAGAATTCTTTCGTCTTCGCCGCTCCGCTGTTCGCCTTCGCGCTGGAGCCCGCGACACTGATTCCGGTGGGGTTCGCCTTCGCGGCGTTCTGCCTGGTCTCGAGCGGCACCTACCTCGTCAACGACGTCTTCGACCAGGAGAAAGACCGCCTGCATCCGCTCAAACGGCTGCGGCCGATCGCCTCCGGTTCGCTGCCGGTGGGCACCGCCCTGCTGCTGGCCGTGGTGCTGGTGGCGGGGGGACTGGCGCTGGCCGCCTGGGGCGCCGGTTGGGGAGCCCTGGCGTGCGTGGCGGCCTACCTGCTGGCGCAGGCGCTGTACAACCTCTCCTTCAAGCACGTCCTGATCCTGGACGTGATGACCTTGGCCTCCGGTTTCGTGCTGCGGGCGGCGGCCGGCGGGTTGGCGGCCGCGGTGCCGCTCTCTCCCTGGTTCCTGTTCTGCGTGGCGGTGCTGGCCTTCTACCTCGGCCTGGAGAAACGGAAAGGGGAACTGCGCCGCATCCAGGAGTCGGGCGTCAACACGCGCAGGATCCTGCGCCAGTACTCGCTGGAGTACATGGGGCAGATCGAGACCGCCGTACTGTCCTGCATCCTGCTCGGCTACGCCTTGTGGGCCATCCAGGGGACCGACAACCACTGGATGATGCTGACGGTTCCCTTCGTCTTCTACGGCGTCCTCCGCTACCAGTACCTCTCGCAGCAGGAGGTGGTGGAACGCCCGGAAGACGCGCTGCTGAGCGACGTCCCGCTGCTGATCAATCTGCTCCTCTGGATTTTGACCTGCTTCCTGATCCTGGCCCTGAACCGCCCCAGCTCCTAGCGACCGTGTCCGTGGTAGGGTGAGGACGACCGGAGGAGGACCGATTCACGAGGGAGACGCCATGAGTTCGAGCACCACCACCCCATCCCGTGGAGCCGAGACCCTGCTGAAGCGCTACCAGCGCGTGCGCGGCTTCAGCCGCCGGCTGGCGGAACCGCTTTCGCCGGAAGACATGCAGCTGCAGTCGATGCCCGACGCCAGCCCCACCAAGTGGCATCTGGCGCACACCACCTGGTTCTTCGAAACCTTCCTGCTGGCGCCGAATCTGCCGGGCTGGACGCCGCCCAATCCGCAGTTCGTCTATCTGTACAACTCCTACTACAACGCCGTGGGCCCGCAGTATTCGCGGCCGGACCGGGGCAAGATCAGCCGCCCCTCCGCGGCCGAGGTGCTGGACTACCGCCGCGCGGTGGACGAAGGAATGCAGCGGCTGCTGGAGTCGCTGGGCGAGGAGCGAGCCTCTGAAGTGCGTCCCCTGGTCCAGCTGGGGCTGAACCACGAACAGCAGCACCAGGAGCTGATCCTGACCGACATCAAGCACGCCCTCTCCTTCAATCCCCTCTTCCCGGCGTACCGGGAGAAAGAAGTACAACCGGCCGCCCCCGCGCACTCCTCCGCCTGGGTCGATTTCGAGGAGGCGGTCGTGGAGATCGGACATCGCGGGGAGGGCTTCTGCTTCGACAACGAGCTTCCGCGCCACCGGGTGCTGCTGCTCCCCTTTCAACTCTCCAGCCGGCTGGTGAGCAGCGGGGAGTACCTCGAGTTCATCCAGGACGGCGGTTACCAGCGGCCCGAACTGTGGCTCTCGGAAGGCTGGGCCACGTGCCTGGAGCAGCGCTGGAAGGCGCCGCTGTACTGGCGCCGGTCCGAAGAGGGCTGGCAACAGTTCACGCTCGGCGGCCTGCGGCCCGTGGAGCCGGCCGAGCCGGTGGTGCACGTCAGCTACTTCGAGGCGGACGCCTACGCCCGCTGGGCCGGCGGCCGGCTGGCCACCGAGTTCGAGTGGGAGCACGCCGCGGCTTCCCTCCCCGTGGAGGGGAACTTCGCCGAATCGCAAAGCCTGCACTCCGCGCCCGCGAGCGAAGGAGGACTCACGCAGCTGTTCGGAGACGCCTGGGAGTGGACCTCCAGCTCCTACGGCCCGTATCCGCGCTACCGTCCGGCTCCCGGCGCGGTGGGTGAGTACAACGGCAAGTTCATGTGCAACCAGTACGTGCTGCGGGGCGGTTCCTGCGCCACCTCCCGGGATCACGTCCGCGCCAGCTACCGCAACTTCTTCCCCGCGCCGGCGCGCTGGCAGTTCTCGGGAATCCGCCTGGCCCGCTCCTGAGACGACGCTCCGCGGCCGATGGATAACGTCAGCGGCAGCCGCTAGGATAGGCCCTCGATGGCAGCACGGGGCGGTGAAACGCTGGTCGAGCAGTGGATGGCTCGCGCCGGCCGCGGTTGGTGGTTTCTACTGGGACTGGCCGTGGTGTCGTCGTCCGGTGCCGCGGTCCTGGCCCTCTACCTGGACGGACGGCTGGGCGAGGCGGCCCCAAAGGATTGGCTCGACCTCCTCTTCTTCCCGCTCATCCTCACCCTGGTGCTGACCGTCCAGCCTCTGCTGCGCAGGCGCTTCCGGGCCGCGCTGGAGGAGCTGGTCACCCGCATCGACCTCCGGCGTGCCGAGCTGCGGGAACGGATCACGCGCAAGAGCCGGTTGCGCGGTCCCTGGGAGTGGGGTCCCTTTCTCGCGGGACTGCTGGTGGGTTTGGCGCTGGACGAGCCCTGGGCGGCTCCCTACAACTGGGTGCACGCCGTGGAGGCCGTGTTTGCGGGGCTGGCCTGCGGCCTCATCAGCTGGCTGGTGGCCACCTCGCTGCTGCGTACCCAGCTGCTCGAGTACCTGCGGCGGGGCGCGGTCACGCTGCGCCCCCTGGATCCGACCGTGCGGTGGAGTTTCGAAGTGGCCGGCGTGCTGGCCGCGCTGGGACTCACCGGAGTGGTGTTTCTGCTCAACCGCCCGGGCCGCCTCGCCTTCGGAATCTACGGCTCCGTCCTGCTGCTGGTGGTCTTCGGCTTTCTGCTCCACCGGGTGGTGGCCCATCTGATCTCGTCGGTGCACCAGTCGCGGATCGTCTTCGCGGTGGTCCTGATCGTGGTCACCGCGGCGGTGGGGACCATCGGCTATCAGCTGCTCGAGGGGTGGGACCTGATGGACGGCCTCTACATGACGGTCATCAGCATGACGACCGTCGGCTACGGGGAGACCCGCCCCCTGACCACGACCGGCCGCATCTTCACGATGCTGCTGGTGGTCGCCTCCATCGGCATCGCGGGGTACGCCATCTCGACCGTTGCGGGTTACGTGGTGGAGGGAGAACTCAACCGGCTGTTTCGAGGAAGACGCATGCAAAAGGAAATCGCCAAGCTGTCGGAGCACGTGATTCTGTGCGGGGCCGGGCGGGTCGGCCGGGAGATCGCCTCGGAGTTCTACAAGACCCTCACCCCCTTCGTGATCATCGAGCCCAAGGCGGAGAACCTGCAGGAAATCGACTTCCTCGAGGAGATCCCCTACCTGGAGGCGGACGCAACCCGGGACCAGTCGCTGAAAGACGCCGGGGTGGAGCGCGCCTCGGGCATGGTGGCCGCCCTGCACGACGACCAGTCGAACCTGTTTTTGGTGCTCAGCGCCCGCGCCTTGAACCCGAAGCTCCGCATCCTGGCCCGCCTGGCCGACGACGCCAACGAGAAGAAGCTGCTGCGGGCCGGCGCCAGCGCCGTGGTCCACCCGGAGGCGATCGGCGGCCTTCGCATGGCCTCGATGATGATCCGCCCGGAAGTGGTCACCTTCCTGGACCAGATGCTGCGGGTGACCGGCAAGACGCTGCGGGTCGAGGAGCTGCGGATTCCCGAGAGGCTGGGGGGCAGAACGGTGGAGGAGCTGAACCTGGCCGAGGCCAGCGGCCTGCTGACGCTGGCCCTGCGGGCCCGGGGCCGCGGCGGCTACGAGTTCAACCCGCCCGCTTCGACCCAGGTGGAGGAGGGGGACGTCCTGATCGTGATGGGCACCCCCCAGCAGCTGCGCACGGCCCGCAATTTGTAAGACCCTCGGGCGGAGTGCCCTTGCGCACCTCGCTCCGTTCCGGAGGAGCCGTTCGCCGCCATGGACCAGCAAACCCACACCCTGTCCGACGGCCGCAGACTCGGATATCAGAGTCTCGGCGATCCCGGCGGGCGCCCCATCTTCTGGTTCCACGGCACGCCCGGCTCCCGGCTCATCCTCTCCCCCGACGACTGGGTCACCCGCCTCCCCGGGGTCCGGGTGATTACCGCCGACCGCCCGGGGTACGGCCTGTCGGACCCCAAACCGGACCGCACGCTGGCCGACTGGGCCCGCGACGTGGCCGAACTGGCCGATCACCTCGGAGTGGACCGCTTCGCCGTGGCCGGAGAGTCGGGAGGCGGGCCGCACGCCCTGGCCTGCGCCCACCAGCTGGGCCGCCGGGTCACCCTGGCCCTGCTGCTCAGCTCGCCGGCGCCCGCCAATTTTCGGGGAGCGACGCGCGGCATGTCGCTGGGCAACCGGCTGGGATTGGTGCTGCAGCGCCGGGCGCCCTGGCTGATCCAGTGGATGACGCGTAGCTACGCTGCCGGGTTTCAGAAGAACCCGGACCGCTTCCTCGACGCCATCGCCCGCCAGATGTCGGCTCCCGATCGAGAACTGCTGCGGGACCGCCGGTTACGGGAGGCCCTGATTCGAGACTTCCGTGAAGCCTACCGGCAGGGCGGCGAGGGCCACGTTGTGGACGGTGCCCTGGCGATGAGCGGGCGGGACTGGGGCTTTCCCCTCGAGGAGATCGCCGTTCCCGTCTTCATCTGGCACGGCGAAGCCGATAGGCTGGTGTCGATCAACATGCCCCGGCATCTCTCCCATCGAATCCCCGACTGCCGCGCCTCCTTCGTCCCCGGGGCCGGACACCTGCTGCTGGAGCATCCGCAGGTCGAGCGCGAGATGGGCCAAATCCTGCGTGGGTCAATCTCCGGTTGACAGTCGCCCGGACTTTTCTGGAGAATCGACGCTCAGACCATCGACAAGGACGGCTTTGCGGGCGGCGCGGGACTACAACGGTACTCGGCGAGAGTAGGGATGCGCGGCGGGAGGAACCAGATGCCCAAGATCACCAAGGGGAAGTTCGATCGAATTCAGGCGGTGGCGGACGAGCGCGGCGTGATCGGGGCCGCCGCCATGGACCAGCGGGGCTCGCTGCAAAAGGCGATCGCCAAGGCCAAGGGGGTCCCGGCCGACGAGGTGACGCCGGCGATGCTCTCGGAGTTCAAGACCGTCGTGATCAACGAGTTGTCCCAGCACGCCAGCGGCGTGTTGCTGGACACCGAATTCGGTCTGGAAGCGGCCCGTCACCGGCACGGCGCCGGATTGCTGCTCGCCTACGAAAAGACGGGCTACGACACCAGCGACAACCGCCGCTTGCCCGACCTGCTGCCGGATCTGAGCGTCAAGCGCCTGCTCGAAGCCGGAGCGGACTGCATCAAGCTGCTGCTCTACTACGATCCGTTCGGCCAGCAGGCCACCAACGACGTCAAGCACGCCTTCACGGAGCGGATCGGCGCCGAGTGCTGCCACTACGAGGCGCCCTTCTTCCTCGAGTTCGTCTCCTACGACGAGACCGGCGCCCTCTCGCCCCTCGAGTACGCGCGGCGCAAACCCGAGATCGTCAGCGCCTGCACCCGTGAGTTCACGCAGGACCACTACAACGTGGACGTGCTCAAGATCGAGGTGCCGATCGACATGGCTCACACCTCCGGCACCCGGGCTTTTCGGGGAGGCGAAGCGGCCTACAGCCGCGAAGAGGCGAAGGACCACTTCCGCGCCGCGGCCGAAGCCGCCACCCGCCCCTTCATCTACCTGAGCGCCGGCGTCAGCGACGAGGTCTTCCGCGAGACGCTCGAGCTGGCGATCGAGGCGGACGTTCCCTTCTCCGGCGTTCTCTGCGGCCGGGCCACCTGGCAGGACGCCATCCCCGTCTACGCCCGGCAGGGACGCCAGGCGCTGGCCGACTGGATGGCCGACCGCGGCCGGGCCAACATCCAGGCCCTCAACGAAATCCTGCAGGGGGCCCACTCCTGGAGAGATTTCTACGGAGGAAGCCTGCAAGTCGTTTCAGTGGCGCAGCAACCGGCTGCGCGCGAGTAGTCCCACGAGAGAGGGACGAAAAGCCCGCCGCCCCGTGGGCGGAGGTGATCCTTCGGGATCATCCGCGGGGCGGTGGGTTGAACTCCCGACCCGCCTTCCCCTTCATCCGGCGAACGCCTTGCGGTTGGCGACGTAGGGCATCCGGGACGGGTCGCCGTCGTAGCGGCCCTCCAGCACGTCGATCACTCCCT
>JBFGHG010000128.1:0-7232 GCA_041578395.1 Acidobacteriota bacterium | reverse complement strand
TTCCAGGTGGAGTCGATGGAGCCGATCGAGTGAAGGTCGGCATCCTCTCGGACATCCACGACAACATTTGGAAGCTGGAGGCGGCCCTCGAGCGGCTGGCCGGGGCCGAGGTGCTGCTCTGCTGCGGAGACCTCTGCTCCCCCTTCGTGATGGACCAGCTGGGACGCGGGTTTTCCGGGCCGCTGCACGTCGTCTGGGGCAACAACGACGGCGACCGGTACCGGCTCACGCTCAAGGCGGCCGCCTACCCCCATGTCCAGGTCCATGGAGAAACGGCCGAACTGGAACTGGGCGGCAAGAGCATCGCCGTGCACCACTTCGACGACGTGGCGCGCCGACTGGCCGCCAGCCAGCAGTTCGACGTGGTCTGCTTCGGCCACAACCACCGCTACGAGGTGCGGCCGGAGGGGCGGACGTTGCTGATCAACCCGGGGGAGATCATGGGGGGATTGTCGCAGCCCCGCCAGTCGACCTTCGTCGTCTACGACACCGGCACGGGAGAGGCCGAGCGGCACGAAGTCTGAAGCGATGCAGGATTACCATCACCGCGGCCTCTTCTTCTCGTGGCTGCTGATCGCGCTGGCGACGCTGGTGTTGATCGGCCTGGGGACGTTCGTCTCCTCCAGCGGCTACGGCCTGGCCATTCCCGAGTGGCCGCTGGTGGGGGGGAGCCTGATCCCGCCGCAGCTGGTGGCCGGCATCTGGTACGAGTTCCTCCACCGCATGACGGCCGCGGCGGTGGGTCTGGCGACCGTGGCGGCCGGGTCGTGGGTCCGGAGCCGCGACCCGCGCCCCGAGGTGGGCAGGCTGGCCCTGACCGCGGTGGTGCTGATCGTGGTGCAGATCCTGCTGGGCGGCCTGGGCGTGCTGTGGGAGTTCCCCCTCTGGCTGGAGAGCCTTCACGCCCTGCTGGCCCCGCTCTTTTTCGCCCTGTTGATCGTCCTGTGCACGGTCTACTCGAAGGACTGGCAGGAGCCGCGGGGCAGTCCCGTCCGGTTCGACTCGCGGGCGCTGGGAAAGACCCGCGCGCTGGTGGTCATGGTTCTGATTCAGATCGTCCTGGGGGTGGGGCTCGGGGCGTCGGAAGGGAGCAGCGCCTACGGGATCGTGCTGCTGCTGCACCTGCTGACGGCCCTCGGCGTCGCGGTGCTGGCGGTGGTCACCCCGATCGCGGTGCTGCGGCAGTTCGCCCGCGGGCCCCTGGCGGCGGCCGGCTGGAGCCTGATCCCCCTGGTCCTGCTGCAGCTGGTGATCGGCTTCGGAGTGCTGGTCCTGGTCACCCGGGCGGACCCCCTGGCGGCGCCGCAGCCGGCCTACGTGCACTCCGCCGTCGCCCACGCGCTGCTGGCGGCGCTGCTGCTGGGGACCAGCGCCTATCTGGCGATGATGGTGCGCCGCAAGAACGCCCTGGCCGGCCCTTCGCCGGCCGCGCGCTGACGGCACGGCTGGAGGGTTCAGCAGCCCAGCGGCCGGTTGACCAGCAGCGTGCCCTGGTACTTCTTGCGCTTTCCGCAATTGCCGATCGAGCAGGGGCGGCAGCTTGGTCTGTTTGAAGAACTTCATCTCCCCGGTGACGCGGACCGTCCCGCACACCTCGTCCTTTCGCTCCCTGGGCAGTGTCGAAGGTGTCCTGGGCGCCGACCTGCCGGGGATAGTACGCCCGGCGCCGGGGGTAAAGCGGGAACGCGGTTTGCATCCATTCTCAGCGGTGGACGCGCTGAAAAGGAGATGCTCGCCATGAGCCGGACTGCCACGAAAAACCGCCCTGCGAAGACCACGCACGTCCCCAGTCCCCAGTACTCGATCACCGTGCGCCTCGAATATCCCCACCAGCCGGGTTGGATCGCCCGCATTGCGGGTCTGATCGCCCGCCTGGGGGGCGCCATCGGGGCCATCGACTTGGTCCACATCCATCGGGGCAACAGCGTCCGCGACTACACCATCGAATGCCCGTCCTCGGAACAGGAACAGGCCATGCTCGAGGCCATCCGGGAGCTGGAGGGCGTCAAGGTCCACTCCGTCTCCGACGACACCTACCTGATGCACCTGGGCGGCAAGCTCGAGGTCCGGTCCCGGGTCGCCCTGGAAACCCGTTCGGATCTCTCGCGGGCCTACACGCCCGGTGTGGCGCGCGTCTGCCAGACGATCCGGGAAGATCCGCGCACCTCCTTCAACCTGACCATCCGCAAGAACTGCATCGCCGTGGTCTCGGACGGCAGCGCCGTGCTGGGGCTGGGCGACATCGGCGCCCGGGCCGCCATGCCGGTCATGGAAGGGAAGGCGGTTTTGTTCAAGCGCTTCGGCGGCGTGGACGCCTTTCCGCTGTGCGTCGATTCCCGGGACCCGGACGAGATCATCCGCTTCTGCGAGATGGCCGCGCCCAGCTTCGGGGGCATCAACCTCGAGGACATTTCGGCACCCCGCTGTTTCCGGATCGAGCGGGAGCTGGAGCAGCGGCTGGAGATCCCGGTCTTTCACGACGACCAGCACGGCACGGCGGTGGTGGTCCTGGCGGCCCTGATCAACGCCCTGAAGGTGACCGGCAAGAAGGCAGCGGAAATGAAACTGGTCGTCTCGGGGGCGGGAGCGGCCGGCGCCGCCTGCGCGCGCATCCTGCGCAACTTCGGGATCGGCGAAATCGTGGTCTGCGACAGCCGCGGGGCGATTCATCGGGGCCGCGACGTGGGGAACAACCCGGAAAAGGAGTGGATCGCCCAACACACCAATCCCGAGAGGCGCAAAGGGACGCTCGCGGCGGTGCTGGCGGGTGCGGACATGTTCCTGGGAGTCTCGGGCCCCGGCCTGCTGAAGCGCTCCGACCTGCGCCGGATGGCCGCGGATCCCATCGTGTTCGCCATGGCCAATCCCACTCCGGAAGTCATGCCCGAGGAGGCCGAAGGGATCGCCTCGGTGATGGCGACCGGGCGCAGCGACTACCCCAACCAGGTGAACAACGTGCTGGCATTTCCGGGGATCTTCCGGGGCGCCCTGGACTGCCGGGCCTCGCACGTCAACGAGACGATGAAACAGGCGGCGGCCCGTGCCATCGCGGCGGTGGTCTCCGAAGAGGAGCTGCTGGCCGACTACGTGATCCCCAGCGTCTTCGACCGGCGCGTCTCGAGAGAAGTCGCCCGCGCCGTGGGCCGCGCCGCCCACCAGACGCACGTGGCCCATCGCATGCCCAAGGGGATCCGGCTGCACCTGTGAAGCGTCAATCCGGGACGCGCAACCGCTGGCCGACACGCAGCACGTCGTCCCGGTTCAGCCCGTTGGTCCGCAGCAGTTCGTGAGGGGAGACACCCAGCTCCCGGGCGATCTTCCACACGTAGTCCCCCCGCTTGACCACGTAGTAGCGGGGAACGCCGGAAGCGGACTCGGCACTGGCCGCCTGTACCCGCCCAGGGGCCTCCACCCGCCGCGCCCCGCGAAAGCGGGCGGCGAAGTAGCGGTTGAAGGCGGGGCTGAGCATGACGTGCTTGCCGGTGCGCGGACTGTGGATGAACTTCCCGTCGCCGGCGTAGATCCCCACGTGGTCCGGCCGCGACTTGCTCTTGCCCAGCGCGTAAAAGAGCAAATCCCCGGGCCGCAGGTCCTTCCGGGACACACTCGTGCCGGCGTGAACCTGCTCGGCAGTCCTCCGCGGCAACGAAACCCCGTGCTGACCGAACACCCACTGCACGAGCCCGGAGCAGTCGAACCCCGTATCGGGCGCCTCCCCACCCCACCGGTAGGCCCGGCCCAGCTGCGTGCGAGCCGTCTCGACAACCCCCTCCGCCTCCACGGGCGTCGGAACGTCCCGGGATGGAGCCGGCGTCGAGGGCCGAGTAGGCGGAAGGTCGGTGCGCGCAGTGGCCCGAGGCGCCCGCCCCCCGCCACACCCCACGACGGCGAGCAAGAGAAGGGTAGTAATGAATAACCCGGTCCGACTCAGAACCCAAGTCACCACAACCCCCAAAGTCTATCTCGAGCCCCCGACCCTACGTTCCGTGAGCCGTTTTTCACACACCGCCCGAGCGGCCACCAAGTCCCCAATCTCATTGAATATTGAGCATTGAACATTACTTGACAGTTTGAGATTTGAGATTTGAGATTTGAGATCTGCCCCCCTCAAATCCTCGCCTGATACGTATAGAGCTCATAGTATCGACCTTTCCGCCCAATCAACTCCTCATGCCTCCCCCTCTCCGCAATCCCCCCCTCCTCGATCACCAGGATCTGGTCCGCCCGCCGGATCGTGCTCAGCCGGTGCGCGATCACGAAGGTGGTCCGTCCCTTCATCAGCTCGGCCAGCGACTGCTGAATGAACGCCTCGCTCTCCGTGTCCAGATTGGAGGTGGCCTCGTCCAGGATCAGGATGCGGGGGTCGGCCAGCAGCGCCCGCGCCAGAGTCACCCTCTGGCGCTGCCCGCCGGACAGCTTGACGCCCCGTTCCCCGATCAGCGTGTCCAGACCCGCCTCCAGCCGGTCGGTGAACTCCGTCACGTAGGCGCGCTCGGCCGCCGCCGCCAGTTCCTGTTGGCCGGCGTCGGGGCGGGCGAAGAGGATGTTCTCCCGAATCGTCCCGGCGAACAGAAAGTCGTCCTGCAGGACCAAACCGAGCTGCCGCCGGTAGCTGTCCAGCGTGACCCGCGACAGGTCGTGCCCGTCCACGGTGACCACGCCCTCGCGGGGAGTCAGGAAGGAGGCCACCAGCCCGGCGATGGTGGTCTTGCCCGACCCGGAGCTGCCCACCAGCGCCGTGACGGTCCCCGCCGGGGCTTCGAAAGCGATCTCCTTCAAGACGTCGTCGTCGCCTTCGTAGGCGAAGCTGACCCGCTCGAACACCACGTCCCCCCGGATCTTTCCCAGCTCGACGCTGCGGCGCGGATCGTCCGTCTCTCGGCTGGTCTCGAGCAGCTCCGCGGTGCGGTCCAGGCCGGCGAAGGCCTCCGTCATCTGGCTGCCGATGTTGCTCATCTGCACGATGGGGGCGATCAAGAAGCCCAGGTAGAGGGTGAAGGCGAAGAAGTCCCCCACGGTCATGTCCCCCTCGATGATGCGCAGGCTCCCCAGCCCCATCACCGTCACGGCGGCCAGGCCCAGCAGCAGGGTGGCCAAACTGGCCACCAGGCTGGTGGCCGTCAGCGACTTCTTCACGTTCTGGAAGAGCCGGGCCACTCCCTGTTCGAACACGTTCAGCTCGAAGGGCTCGGCGGAGAACCCCTTGATGACCCGGATGCCGTTGAGCGATTCGGTGAGCCGCCCGGTCACCTCGGCGTTGATCTTGCCCCGCTCGCGGAAGACCGGGCGGATGTAGCCGAAGGCCTTCAGCGAGACGACGCCGAAGATTGCCAGCGGGACCAGCACGTACAGCGTGAGCCGGCCGTCGATCCGGATCAGCAGGGCGAAGGCCACGACCGCCGTCAGGGCGCCGCCGAAGAGCTGGACCAGCCCCGTGCCCACCAGGTTGCGCACCCCTTCCACGTCGGTCATGATCCGCGAGACCAGTTCGCCTGCCTTGGTGCCGTCGAAAAAGCGGGTGGGGAGGTAGATGACGTGGCGGTGCACCTGGGCCCGCAGCCGTGAAATCAGGTGCTGCGCCTCCACGCTCAGCAGCCGGGTCAGCAGGAAGGAAGTGACGGCCTGCACCGCCAGCGCCGCCGCCACCGCCACCATGATCCACTTCAGCAGGCTCAGGTCGCGCTCCGGGATGGCGTTGTCGATCACGTATTTGCTCGAGCCGGGCAGCACCAGCCCGGAGAGCCGGTTGAGCACGATCAGCACCATCCCCACCAGCACCAGCTTCCAGCGCGGCAGGATGATGTGGGAGAGCGCGTACCGAACCGTGGCCAGCGAGGGTTTCTTCTTCGCTTCAGATCTCAAGAATCAGCCGCCATTCGTCGTTGTCCTCGGTCTTTCCAGCACGATCAACGTCAGGTCGTCGGTCAGGGGCCGGCCATCCGCGAAGCGGACGACTTCCTCGAGCAGGGTCCGCTCGACCTCGGCGGCCGGGATGAGGGAGGCGCCCCGCACCGCCTCTTCCAGGCGCTGTTCTCCGAACTGCTCGCCGGAGCCGTTTTCGGCCTCCACCACCCCGTCGGTGTAGCCGATCAGCCGGTCGCCCGGCCGGAAATCGACCTCGTTGCAGGCGAACACGGCGTCCTCGAACAGGCCCAGCGGGACGCCGGTGGCGGCCAGCGGCCGCAGGGAGGAGGAGGCCGTTCGAGCCGCAGTCAGCAGGGGCGGGTTGTGGCCGGCGTTGACGTAGGTCAGGCGGTCCTCGCCGGCGCGGTAGAGGCCGCAAAAGAGCGTCGCGAAGCGGCTGCCGTCGGTCAGCGAGCGCAGCATGGCGTTGATCTCGCGCATCATCAGCGGCAGCGAGTCGCGTCGGTAGAAGACGTGGCTGCGCAGCAGGGCCTGCAGGCTGGCCATCAGCAGGGCCGCGGAGATCCCTTTGCCCGACACGTCCCCCACCGCCACGAAGAACTCCCCTTCCGAGAGCTTGAGGAAGTCGTAGAAGTCGCCGCCGATCTGTCCCGCCGAGCGGCAGGTCCCGGAATAGCTCAAGCCGGGGAAGGGGGGGAAACTCTGCGGGAAGAGACGCGTCTGCACCTGATGGGCGATGCGCAGCTGCTCCTCGACCAGCTGGTGCTCCCGGGACAGCCGCTGGTGCTCGAGGTCCTGGATCACGGTCTGCCGCAAGGTGAACGGTTCCCAGGGTTTGGTGATGTAGCGGTGCACCCGGCCTTCGTTGATGGCGTCCATCATCTCGTCCGCCTCGGTGTAGCCGGTCAGGATGATCCGGATCGCGTCGGGACACTGCGACAGGCTCTGGCCCAGCAGCTCGACTCCCGTCATTCCGGGCATCCGCTGGTCGGTGATGATGACGTCGACCGGCTCCTGTCCCAGCAGCGACAGCGCCTCCCCGCCCGAACGCGCCTGGAAGACCTGAAAGCCTTCCCGGAAGGCACGGCGCAGCTTCTGCAGGTTCGAAGTCTCGTCGTCGACCGCCAGCAGCTTGTAGAGTCGCGTCATCGATCCTCACGCTTGCTCCCCGACGACCTCGGCCGAAGGAGGACCTGTCCTCCGAAGCCTTGGCGAACGAGGACCCGACGCTTATTCTAGCGTCCAGCGCGAGAACGCGATGAAACGCCCAGATTTCCAGATCCGCGACGCCACCCCCGAGGACACACGGCTGATTCTGGGCTTCATCCGCGAGTTGGCCGAATACGAGAAGCTGGCGAACGAGGTCG
>JBFGHG010000127.1:0-7235 GCA_041578395.1 Acidobacteriota bacterium | reverse complement strand
GGTCGACGCGGGCCGCCCGGCGCGCCGGCACGTACCCGGCTCCGAAGGCGACGCCCGCCAGCGTCACCGCCGCCAGCCCGACGGCCAGCGGGTCGTGCCCCTCCAGCCCGAACAGCAGCGTGCTCGCCCCCCGGCCCAGCGCCAGGGCGGCCACGATGCCGATGGCGCCCCCGATCAGCGTCAGCCGGCCCACCTGGGCCAGCACCATGGACAGGATGCGGCGGCTCTCGGCCCCCAGCGCCATGCGCAGCCCGATCTCGCGGGTGCGCTGGGCCATGGTGTAGGCCAGCACCCCGTACAGGCCCACCGCGGCCAGCAGCGTGGCCAGCACCGCGAAGGACGTAGACAGCGTCCCGATCAGCCGGTCCAGCACCACGTTTTCGCGGACCTGCTGCTGGAGCGTCACCAGATCGTCCACCGGCAGATGCGGGTCCAGGCGGGCCACCACCGAGGGGATGGCCCTCATCACCGCCCCGGCGTCCGTACGGGTGCGCACGTAGAAGTTCATGAAGCCGATCTCGTCGTCCTGCCGGTAGGGGATGAAGAAGACCGGCGGGACCACCTGCTTCACCTCGCTGTACTTGGCGTCCTGCACCAGGCCCACGATCTCGATGGGCAGCTCCTCGCCACCCCCCATCGCCATCCGTTTGCCCACCGTGTCGCGCGGGTCCAGGTTGAACTTGCGGGCGAAGGTCTCGTTGACGATGGCCACCGTCGGCTCATCGCCGGCGTCGGAGCGCTGAAACTCCCGTCCCGCCATCAGCGGGATTCCCAGCGTGGAGAAGTAGTCCGTGCCGATCTCGTTGAAGCGCGAGCCATTGTCGATGTCGGGCCCGCGCTCGAACCCTTCCACCGAGACACTGTTGCCCCAGCTGCTGCCCGCCAGCAGCGGAACCATCCCGGCGGTCACTCCCGCCACTCCGGGGATCGCCGCCAGCTCTTCCTCCAGGCGCTGGAACAGCGCCCGGCTGCGCACCGGCTCGTAGCCGTTGAGCGCCGGGGAGATGGAAAAGGCCACGATGTTGTCGGCGCGCAGGCCCAGGTCGACGCGGCTGACGTTGGCCAGAGACCGGATGAAGAGCCCGGCGGCCACCAGCAGCGCCATTGACAGCGCGATCTGCGCCACCACCAGCGCGGTCCGGAAGCGGGCCGCAGAGCGGGCCCCGGCGGGCTGCCCGGCGCTGGCCTTGAGCACCGTCACCAGGTCGCGGCGGGTGCTGTGCAGGGCCGGGTAGAGGCCGAAGAGAAAGCCGGTCCCGATCGACAGCAGCCCGGCGAACAGGACTACCGAGGGGCTGATCTCGAAGGTCAGCACCGAAGCCTGGTCGGCCGGCAGAATCGAGCCGATCAGCGCCAGCGTCCAGCGGGCCACCAGCAGGCTGGCGGCTCCACCCAGCAGCGCCAGCAGCATGGATTCGGTCAGCAGCGGTTTGAGCAGCTGCAGCCGGCTGGCCCCCAGCGACCCCCGGATCGCCATCTCCTGACCGCGCCTCGCGCCGCGGGCCAGCAGCAGGTTGGCGATGTTGGCGCTGGCGATCAGCAGCACCACGCCCGTGATGGCGAACAGCAGCAGCAGCGGCGTCTGCACCTCGCCGTGCAACGAGCTCTGCCCCCGGTAGCCTTCGGCCAATGTGATTTCCCGGGCCCGGAAGCGTTCCAGGGTCTGCTCGCTCATGCCCTCCTGCAGCGGCGCCTCCACCTCGTTGATGATGCCGCCGTAGACGGCGTTGACGGCCGAGCGGGCCTGCTCGAGGGACACGCCTTCCGCCAGCCGGCCGAAGAGGTAGGCCCAGTAGCTGCGCCGGTTGTCGAAGGCGTCGAAGGTGGGGGACATCTGGCCGCGCATGGTGATGGGGACGAAGACGTCGGGCTGGCCGCCCAGGGTCGTGCCTGAAAAGCCCCGCTGCGCGACGCCCACGATGGTCATGGACGTCCCGTTGACGACGAGGGTCTGATTCAGGACGCCGGGGTCGGCTCCCAGCCGGTCTTGCCAGTAGCGGTAGCTCAGCACCGCCACGAAGTGCCCGCCGATCGTCTCGTCGTCGGATGGAGCCAGCAGGCGGCCCAGCGCCGGGCGCACGCCCAGCAGCGGGAAGTAGGAACCGGAGACCAGCAGCCCCTGGCCGCTGGCGGTCCGGCCTTCGATGGCCAGGTTGGCGCCGAACAGGCGGTGCGCGGCGATCCCCTCGAATCCGGTGTCGGCCTGCTCCAGGTCCCGGAACATCGGATAGCTGAAGACTTCGTCACAGCCGCCCGCCTGGTTGCAGGACTGCGACCCCGGCTTGGGCCCCGGGGCCGCCAGGTTGACCAGCCGATCGGGCTCCTGTACCGGCAGGGCCGACAGCAGCATCTGGTCGAACAGGGAGAAGATGGCCGCGTTGGCCCCGATTCCCAGCGCCAGCGAGACGACGGCGATGGCGGTGACGAACGGGGTCTTGGTGAGCGTGCGAATGGCGTGTCTCAGGCCGGTCATGACGTCCCTCCCGGAGCTCCGGACTCTGGTCCCTCTGTCTACCCACTACTGTGGTCCTTGTACGAAGCGGCACCCCCTCTGGTTCATCCCGCCGAGATCCTTGCCCGTGAGCGGCGTCACATCAGCCCGGGCGGGGCGGTTGCTACGATTGGCGGCCGGGGAACGACGGGTCTGGACGGGAGTCGCACGCCACGTCTGGCGGTACATCATGCCTCGAATTCTCTTCGGCCTGCAGTCGGCCTTCAGCCTCTGGATGCTCTACGACGCCGCCCGCCGCGGCGCCGCCTACTACTGGTATCCGATCATCATGCTCCCCTTCGGCGAGTTCTTCTATTTCTTCATGGTGAAGATCCACGACCCCGACTTCCTGTGGCTGAAACAAGGCCTCGAGCGGCTCACCACCCGGAGACCCTCCCTGGAACGGCTCCGCTTCCAGGTCCGGCAAACACCCAACTACGACAACCAGGTGGCGCTGGCCGAAGCGCTGCACGACCTCGAGGAGTTCCACGAGGCCGGCGCGCTGTACGAGGAGCTGTGCCGGACTCACGACGAATCCCCCGAGGTGCACTTCGGGCTGGCTTCCTGCCGAATGGGCGTCGAGGACTACGAAAACGCCGTCGACAGCCTGCGGACGCTGCTGGACCTGCAGCCGACCTACGAGGACTACAGGGGTTGGACGATGCTGGCCGAGGCCCTGCACCGGCTGGGCCGGACGGAAGAGGCCGCCGAGCGGATGGCGGAACTGGTCCGCACGAGCCCCCGACTGAACCACCGCCTCTACTACGCCCATTACCTGAAGCTGGCCCAGCAGCAGGCCGAGGCCCAAAAGCAGCTGGAAGAGGGCCTGATGGAGCACGAGCACGCCCCCCGCTTCCTGCGCCGCCGGCAGAGCGCCTGGGCCCGCCAGGCCAAGCAGATGCTCCGCCAGCTCGCCTGACGACCCCTTGGCACAGTGCCGGGCCGGCAAGCGGGCCCGAAGACCGCCGTACGCGTCGCACTCATGCTGTACCGTAGCTCGCGGGCGAGCCGGTATGGAACAACACGTCGACTTCTTCCCGCTGCTGATCGTGACGCTGCTGGCCGTGGCGGCCCCGGTAGTCCTGCACCGTATCCCCCGCATCGCGATCCCCATCGTGGTGGGCGAGATCCTGGCCGGAGTCCTGGTGGGTCCCAGCGGCTTCGACCTCCTGGGAGAGCCCGACCCCTGGCTCGAGTTCCTGAAGGTGTTCGGCTTCACCTACCTGATGTTCCTGTGCGGTCTGGAGATCGACTTCAACCTGCTGTTCCGGGAGCGGCCGGCCGCCTTCAGCGGACCCGGTTCTCGACCGGCCTGGCTCTCCCGCCCGGCCACGGCGGCCGCGCTCTCCTGGGGCGCGACGCTGGCGGCTTCGGGAATCGCCTCCCTCTGGATCGCCGGGGCGGGGCTGGTCGAAAACGCCGTGCTGCTGGCGCTGGTGCTCTCCACCACCTCGCTGGGCGTGGTGCTGCCGGTGCTGGGAGAACGAGGTCTGAGCGGCACCGCGCTAGGTCAGTCGATCCTGGCGGTGGCGGTGCTGGGCGATTTCGCGACGGTCTTCCTGCTGAGCGGCTACGTGGTGATTTACACCGAGGGACTGGGTTTCGACCTGCTGCTGATCCTGCTGCTGCTGGCGATCACCTTTCTGGTCTACCGCCTGATGCACCTGTCGCAGCGCCACCTGCCGCTGGAGCGGTGGATCGAGGAGCTGTCGCACGCCACCGGACAGCTGGACACCCGGGGCGCTCTCGCTCTGGCGGTGGTGTTCATCGCCCTGGCGCAAAGCCTGGGCGTCGAGATCATCCTGGGCGCCTTCATCGCCGGCGCCATCGTCTCGCTGCTGTCGGACCGGGAGGGCTCGCTGGTGCGCCCCAAGCTGAACGCCTTGGGATACGGTTTCTTCATCCCCATCTTCTTCATCATGGTGGGGGTGGACTTCGACCTGGAGGCGCTGTTTCGGGAGCCCTCCGGCCGCAACCTCGTCCTGCTGCTGATCGTGGCCGCCTTCCTGGTGAAGTTCGCCGGCGCGCTGGTGTACAAGATCTTCCTCCCCTGGCGGCAGGTGGTGGCGATCGGGACCCTCACCTCGGCCCGCTTGAGCCTGATCATCGCGGTGGCGGAGATCGGCCTGGAGATCGGGCTCGTCACGCCCGCTCTGCGCTCGGCCATCATCCTGGTCTCCATCGTGACCGTCCTGGTCTGCCCGGTCCTCTTCAACCGGCTGGTGGAGCGCGTGGAGTCTGAGGAGGGAAAGATCCTGATCGTGGGGGCGTCCGCCCAGGCGAGGCTGCTGGCCGAACGGATGGTGGCCCACGGCGAACGGGTGGCCATGGTGACCGCCCCCGCGGCCGGTGGTGAGACGGCCCCGCTGGCGGGACTCGAGATCATCCCGGTGGCGTCCTACTCGGACTCCGATTTGGAACACATCGAGGCCGGGCGGGTCAACGCGCTGGTCTGCATGGTGGAGGCGGAAGCGGAGTGCCTCCGGGTGGCCACCACGATGCGCGACCGATTGGGGGTCGACAACGTGGTCGCCTACGCCGGCGCCGTCCAGGAGCCTGGGGAGTTCGGCCGCAGGGACATCCGGCTGGTCGACCCCACCCTCTCCTCCGTCACCATGCTGGAAGCGCTGGTGCGAAACCCCGACCTGGTGTCCCTGCTGACCGAAGAGGAGCCCAACCGCCTGATCCGGGACATCCGGGTGGCGCACCGTTCCTTCGACGGCAGGCGGCTGGACCAGATCCGGCTTCCGGGCGACGTGCTGATCATCAGCATCAGCCGGTCGGGGCTGATCACGATTCCGCACGGGGACACCCGGCTGCGGCGGGGCGACCGGCTCACCGTGGCGGGCTCGCGCGAGGCCATCGAGGAAGCGGCGGAGTACTTCGGCTGAGGCCAGCGCACCCTGGCGATCGCGCACGGGTCGAGTAGACTACCTTCATGAGCGTGATCGTCAAGGTCTACTCCGACTACCTCTGACCCTTCTGCTACCTGGCGGAGTTTCCGCTGCGGGAGGCGATCCGGGGCCGGGACGTCCAGGTGGAGTGGATGCCGTTCGAACTGCGGCCGCGGCCTCACCCTCCTCTCGAGCCGGAGGGGGAGTACCTGCAGCGCGTCTGGACCCGCAGCGTCTATCCGCTGGCACGGCAGATGGGCGTACCGATCACGCTGCCGCCCGTCTCTCCGCAGCCTTACAGCGGCCTGGCCTTCGAGGGATATCAGCTGGCCAGGGAGCGGGGCCTCGGAAACGAGTACAACTGGAGGGTCCTGACCGCCTTCTTCCGGGAAGGGCTGGACATCGGGGACCCCACGGTCCTGACGCGGCTGGCCGTCGAGGTGGGCCTGGACGGCGGGGAGTTCGAGTCCGCCCTGCGGGAGCGGCGCTACCGCGAGCGGCACCGGGAGGCCCTGCTGCACGCCTACCGGGAAGCCGCCATCACCGCCGTCCCTACCTTCGTGATCGGGAAGCTCCGGCTGCAGGGACTGCAGTCCCGCCAGACCCTGGAAGAGGCGATCGAGGCCGCCGGCAGCGCTCCGTGATTCGCCGATTCGCTCCGTTTGACAGGGGCCGGGCCGTCCCGTACCTTCTCTGCGCCGAGCCGGACCGGTGAAAACGGATCACGGGCAGGATGCCCGCGCCACTCCGGACCGGTGAAAAGGGATCACGGGCAGGGTTGCCCGTGCCACTCCAGCAGGGGGAGCGATGGCGGCGGGCGCATACGACAGCTACTGGAAGACCAACCTCAAATACCTGGTCGTGCTGCTCTCGATCTGGTTGGGCGTCTCGGCCGGGCTGAGCATCCTCTTCGCCGACTGGCTGGACCAGTTCCGGCTGGGTGGCTTCAAGCTGGGCTTCTGGTTCGCCCAGCAGGGGTCCATCCTGGTCTTCGTGGTGCTGATCTTCGTCTACGTGCGGCTCATGAACCGGCTGGACCGCCGCCACGACGTCGACGACCGGGAGGCCCGGTGACCGTCCAGGCCTGGACCTTCGTGATGGTGGGCCTCTCCTTCGCCCTCTACATCGGCGTGGCGATCTGGTCCAAGGCCCGTTCCACCAGCGACTTCTACGTGGCGGGCAACCAGGTGCCGGCGGTGGTCAACGGGATGGCCACGGCCGCCGACTGGATGTCGGCCGCCTCCTTCATCTCCATGGCCGGTGTGATCTCCTTTCTGGGGCGGGACGGCTCCGTCTACCTGATGGGCTGGACCGGCGGCTACGTGCTGCTGGCGCTGCTGCTGGCGCCCTACCTGCGCAAGTTCGGCAAGTTCACCGTGCCCGACTTCGTGGGCGACCGCTACGACTCGCAGGTGGCCCGGGTGGTGGCGGTGATCTGCGCCCTGTTCGTCTCCTTCACCTACGTGGCGGGGCAGATGCGGGGCGTGGGGATCGTCTTTTCGCGCTTCCTGGACATCGACGTCGGCTACGGGGTGCTGGTGGGGATGGGCATCGTCTTCTTCTACGCCGTGCTGGGGGGGATGAAAGGGATCACCTACACCCAGGTGGCGCAGTACTGCGTGCTGATCTTCGCCTACCTCGTCCCGGCCATCTTCGTCTCCCTGCTGATGACCGACACGCTGGTCCCGCAGCTGGGATTCGGCAGCACCCTGAGCGACGGCTCGGGTGGCTACCTGCTGGACCGGCTGGACCAGCTGAGCCGGGAGCTGGGCTTCGCCGCCTACACCTCGGGGCAGAAGGGGACGCTGGACGTGCTGTTCATCACGCTGGCCCTGATGGTCGGCACCGCC
>JBFGHG010000126.1:0-7302 GCA_041578395.1 Acidobacteriota bacterium | reverse complement strand
CCTCTCTACCGCCGGACCCGGCATTCCCACCATCCTGCACGGGCTGATGTACAGCGGCGCCTATGCCATCCCCCACTTCCGCTGCGAATCGTTGGGCGTGTTCACCAACACCACTCCGACGGACGCCTACCGCGGCGCCGGGCGTCCCGAGGCGACCTTCCTGGTGGAGCGGCTGATGGAACGGCTCGCCGAGAAGCTCGAGCTGGACCCGGTGGAAGTGCGGCGGCGCAACCTGATCCCCCGGTTCGAGGACGGGCACGACGTCTGCACGGGCCTGACCTACGACAGCGGCGACTACCCCGCCAACCTGGACAAGGCGCTCCAGAAGGCCGCCTACGGCAAGCTGCGGGCCGCTCAGCAGGAGGCTCGAAAGCAGGGGCGGCTGGTGGGGATCGGCGTGACCACCTATGCCGAGATCTGCGGGTTGGGGCCCAGCCAGGTGGCCGGCGCCATCGGCTTTCAGGGGGGACTGTGGGAGAGCGCCATCGTGCGCGTCTCGGCCACCGGTAAGGTGCAGGTGATGATCGGCGCTTCGCCCCACGGCCAGGGGGAGGAGACCACCTTCGCGCAGATCGTCTCGAGCGAGATCGGCATCCCGGTGGAGGACATCGAGATCGTGCACGGGGACACCGACCGGACTCCCATGGGCTGGGGGACGTACGGCAGCCGGACTACGCCGGTGTCGGGCGCGGCCGTCACCCTGGCCACCCGCAAGGTGAAAGAGAAGGCGCGCCAGCTGGCCGCCCACCTGCTGGAGGCCGCGGTCGAGGACGTCGAGTACGAGGACGGAAGGTTCCACGTCAAGGGGTCGCCCGAACCGCACAAGACGATCCAGGAAATGGCCCTGATGGCCACCGTGGCCTGGGATTTGCCCGAGGGGATGGACCCGGGGCTGGAGGCCTCGCAGTTCTACGACCCGCCCAACTTCGTCTATCCTTTCGGCACCCATATCGCGCAGGTGGAGGTGGACCGGGAGACCGGTCACGTCCGGCTGGAGAAGTACGTGGCCGTCGACGATTGCGGCCCTCACATCAATCCCGTCATCGTGGAGGGGCAGATTCAAGGAGGAATCGTGCAGGGCGTCGGCCAGGCTCTCTGGGAGGGCGCCCGCTACGACGAGCAGGGGCAGCTGCTGACCGGCTCGCTGCTCGATTACGCCGTTCCGCGGGCCGACGCCTTTCCGGCGCTGGAGCTGGACCACACCGTCACCCCCTCGCCGCATCACCCCATCGGCGTCAAGGGGGTGGGGGAGACCGGGACCATCGCCAGCACCGTCACCGTCTACAACGCGGTGATGGACGCGCTGCGCCCGCTGGGGGTGGAACCGCTGGAGATGCCGCTGACGCCGGAGCGCGTCTGGCAGGCCATCCGGCAGGCCGAAGGAGGTGGCCGATGAGGCCCGGCAAGTTCGAATACTCGCGTGCTCAGAACCTGCGGCAGGCCGTGCAGGAGTTGGCGGCCGACCCCGAAGCCAAGGCGCTGGCGGGAGGCCACAGCCTGATCCCGGCGCTCAACCTGCGCCTGGCCCAGCCGTCGCGGCTGGTGGACATCGGGCGGCTCGACGAGCTGAAGAAGATCGAGTTCGCCGAGGGGAGGCTGACGGTGGGCGCCCTGTGCACCCATGCCCAAATCGCCGCCTCCGAACAGGTGCGATCCCACGCGCCGGCGCTGGCCGCGGCCGCAGCCGTGGTGGGAGATCCTCAGGTCCGCAGTTTCGGCACGCTGGGCGGCAACCTGGCCCACGCCGACCCGGCCTCGGACCCGCCCACGGCGGTGCTGGCCCAGGACGGCGAACTCGTGCTGGAAGGGCCGCAAGGCGGACGCCGGGTGGCCGCCGCCGATTTCTTCCAGGACCTGTTCACGACCGACCTCGAGGAGGGCGAGCTGATCACCGCCGTCCACCTGCCCAGCGCCGAATCGCAGCGGGCGGCGTACCTGAAACTTGCCCACCCCGCCTCGCGCTACGCGGTGGTGGGAGTGGCGGCCATCCTGCAGATGGACGGTTCCCGCTGCGTGTCCGCCCGCGTGGCGGTGGGCGGGGCGGTTCCCACCGTGCGGCGCGCGGCCGGGGCCGAGTCGGTGCTGGCCGGCTCGGACCTCTCCGACGGCGTGCTGGAAGAGGCGGCCGTGCGGCTCACCGCGGAGCTGGGCGACGACCTGATCGGCGACGGCTTCGCCTCGGCCGAGTACCGGCGGGCCATGTGCGGCGTTTACCTGAAGCGGGTCATCCGGCGGGCCCTGGAGTGAGCCGAGCCGTCTCTGCATTGGATTCCATCGAGGCCGTGCACGAGGCCCTGCTCGAGCAGCAGTACATCGCCGAGCGCGGCCTCGAGACCGCCATCTTCCTCTGCGCCAAACTCGGAAAACCCCTATTTTTGGAAGGGGAAGCGGGGGTCGGCAAGACCGAAGTCGCGAAGGTGCTGGCCGCCGCGCTGGGTTGCGACTTGATCCGGCTGCAGTGCTACGAAGGACTCGATCTGGCCAGCGCGCTGTACGAGTGGAACTACCAGCGACAGCTGCTCGAGCTGCGCATCGCCTCCACGGAAGGGACTGATCGGGACCAGATCGCCCGGGGGATCTTCCGCCGCGAGTTCCTGCAGGCCCGGCCCCTGCTGAAGGCCCTCGAGACCGCCGCTGAAGGGCAACCCGCGGTGCTGCTGATCGACGAAATCGACCGGGCGGACGAGGAGTTCGAAGCCTTCCTGCTGGAGCTGCTCTCCGACTTCCAGGTCACCATCCCGGAGCTGGGCACCATCCGGGCCGAGGTCCCTCCCACGGTGATCATCACCTCCAACCGCACCCGCGAGGTCCACGACGCCTTGAAGCGCCGCTGCCTCTACTACTGGATCGACTACCCCAGCTTCGACAAGGAGCTGCGCATCGTCCGCACCAAGGCACCGGAGGTGGACGCGAGGCTGGCCCGCCAGATCACCGCCTTCATCCAGGAACTGCGCTCGATGGAGCTGTTCAAAGCGCCCGGCGTGGCCGAGACGCTGGACTGGACCGCGGCGCTGGTGGCGCTGGACCGCCAGGAGCTGTCGCTGGACGTGGTCGAAGAGACGGTGGGGGTGATCCTGAAATACCAGGACGACCTCGAGGCGGTGCCGGCGGCCTCGTTGGATGCGGTGCTGGAGCGAGCCCGGGTTCGAGCCGGGAGCTGATCGCGGCCAGGACCCAATCTCGGGTTCGCCATTGACCTGCCTGAAATCGCACCGCCGATGAGCTACCATTGAGAAAACCGCTTTTAGAGTCACAGCGAGGGAGTCATGGCCATCGACAACACCAAACCGTTCCCCTTTCCCCCGGGGTACTGGCAGGACCACCGCCACACGCTGGGCGCCGTCAGCATGAAGGACTACGTGAAGATCTTCGAGCGGCACCGGCGCAAGCGGCCGGGCGGCAAGTTCGTGGACGCGGACGTCGAGGAGCTCATGCGCCTGGCCGAAGATCTGGACAAAGTCCACCGGTTCGAAATCCACTACGTCCGCGAGCTCCTGAGCAGGCATCCGGACTATTTCCGCGACGATGACCAGAAACACCGCTTCCGGCGCTTTGCCGACACCCACGAAGCCTTCAACCGGGAACGCAAGAACGATTTCGTCGAGGACGTCCTTCGAGTCGCCCCGATCGAGTTCTTCCGCGAACCCGAGGGGATGGAGCTGATCGCGGCTGCCAAGAATCTCGCCGAAGCCATTCAGGACAACGAGGCGTACCATGCCAGGCACGGCACCTTCGACCCGCCCCTGGTTCAGAGGGTCAACCTGCTCTCCGTGGAAGTCGCCCAGCTGGTGGATGGATTCTCGCTCAGCGACGTCGACGAGCCTGGTCGCCAGGCCCGCCGGGCGTTCTGGCGGAACTTCCACAACTTCGTGAAGCGACTGGGTGGGGAAACCGATCACGAGGCCAAATACATCCGGCGGGAGAAGCGTTGGGTCAACTGGAATCGGGACATCACCGTTTATCCCGAGCACTATGGAGAGCCGTCCGATCTGGACGAGACGATCGAGCTGGTGAAGAGAGAAGGCCCGCTGCGCATGGTCGCCGGGGGCCACGCCTTCAACATCTCGTCGTCCATGGGGGGACGGGAGGGCCAGCCGGCCGGAACCCTGGTGACGCTGGACCGCTATCGCCTGTCAGGCGGCGTGGCATGGAGCAAGGTCGACGAGACGGAGGCGAAAGACACCTACCACCTGTCCGCGGACCAGGCGAAACGCGTGGTCCGGGTATCGGCGGGCATCCGGCTGCGGGACCTCAGTGAAGCCCTGTGGGAGAACGGAATGGCGTTTCCGGTACAGGGTTCGACCGACGCCCAGAGCATCGGCGGCCTGATCGCCAGCGATCTTCACTCCACCGGAGTCCGGTCGGGCTTCCTCTCCCAGCAGCTGCTGGAAGTCCATGTCCTGGACGGGAAAGGAAATCCGGTCAGTTTCGTCAAGGACGAGGACCCGACAGCCTCGCAACCCTGGACCTGGACTCCACCCGATACCGGCCAGCCCGAGCAGCTGACCCGTTTGCCGGTCTCGGGGGCGTTGGGCACGGCCGGCGTCGTGGTCGAGGCCGTCCTGAAGCTCGACCGGGCATTCAACTTCCGGCGGACCTTCCGCTATGTGCCCCGCGAATGGGCCGAGAGGCACATCGAAGAGCTGCTCGACCCGAACGTCGATACTCCCCCCTTCGACAACGACCATGTCAGCTTCTACTATCCCGGGGGGCTGGGCAACGACCTGCTGACGGTGCGGATGCACACCTGGACCAGGACCGACGAGGAGGTCTCCGACCACGCGGACAAGCTCCTCTTGAAGAGCGAGATCTTCGACCACATCGGTCACCCTCTGCTGCCCGACTACCTGGCGACTCGCAAAGCCCCGGAGCCGGGTCAGAAACCGGGGCCCGGCGACGACAGCTTGTGGGTCCATTTGAACCAGCAGGAGCCCCTGGTGCTGCAGGCCAACGACGCGTTCGCCCGCAAGCTGTACTTCCAGCCCGATGAGCTGGAGTCGGGGATTCAGTTGCCTGTGGGAGCCGGCGGCAGCATCGACTACGACCGTTTCCGGCAGGCGATGGCCGCCACCCAGGACCTGCTGCATCGAGAAGAGTTCAAGACCATCATCGAGGTGCGATTCACCCCGGACGCCTCGCAGGCCATGCTGGGGCCCGGCACGGGAGGGCCCACCTGCTATATCGAGCTGGCGAGTTCCTTCGGTCAGTACTCCAAGGAACGCATCGTCGAGGTCTTCTTCCTGCTGGAGGAGATGCTGCGGCGAGACTTTCGAGCCAGGCCGCACCTGGGCAAGAAGACCACGACCACCTACCAGGACATGGCGGACCTCTACGACACGCCCAACGATCGCGTCTGGAGCGATTTTCAGGCCATCCGCAGCCGGATGGACCCGGACGACAAGTTCCTGCCGCGGGACAACCGGCTGTTGACGCGCATCTTCAAGCCCTGACCGAGGGCCCGGACACGGAAGCCTCCCCTCAGGGCGTTTCCGACGGGAGGACCGGCTGGCCCCGGGAGGCAAACGAGATCCCCTGTCCGGACTGGGTGCCGATCATGATCGATTCCACGATGGGCGGGTTGGCTGGGTGCTCGGATTCCCACTCGACGATGAAGTTGGCGCCCGAACCTCCCACTCTGTTGCTCTCCGGGATCACGTGACGCTTCGATTCCAAGGGCTCGAGCGTGACCGGGCGATCGAGGAGTTTCTGCAGCAGCCGGCCCTGGGTTTCGTAGTAGGCAATGTTGGTGATTCTGATCGAACGCGCAGGGTCGATGTTTCGCACGCTCACGGTGACGGTCAGCAGGAACTTGCTTTCGCGGTCGCCGGCATAAATGTGGGAGTACGCCGGAACGTAGATTTTCTGCCCGCGCGAGAGGGCCGGCTCGCCGCTGAGGTTGGACGTCTCCCCTGCGAAGAGGCAGAGACCGAAAACGAGAGCGGTGAGAGCATAGCCATTGCTTTTCTTCATGATCCTCTTCCCCCCTTGCCGAACGGCCGGTCGACACTCGGCGCCGGACTGCGGGACTGGGTCCTCGGTTCTCGAAACGGTCCACGGTGAGCCGTTCTCGTACGGATTCTACACCCTCCGGTCGCAGCCTCCCTCGGCCGGAGCAGACGATCACTTTCCGGCTGATCGGGGTTGGACCGCCGGGCCCGGCCGGCCGAAACTCCTCACAGTGCGCTGGGGGGCACCGCCGAAAAGAGCTGGACCGCCCCGCCCCGCAGCGCCCCGAACAGCATCTGTCCGACCAGCGGGCGGCTCGAGCGGAAGTAGACGTATCCGCCGGCCTGTCCCCGGGCCGCGGTGACCAGTTCCTCCACCAGCGGCGAAATCCGCTGGCCCGGCTGCAAGGTCCGCGTGGCCCGGCCCGCCAGCGTCCCGTCCGCCCGGACCACTTCGATCTCGAGCTCGGCCGGAGGCGCTCCGGGTCCCGTCTCGGGGTAGAAGAACGCCAGTCCCGTGAAGAACTGGTTCGGCACGATCGCCACCTGGCTGAACACGGCCTCGGCCAGCGGCGCGGGCTGGAGATTGACGGCCGCCGCGTAGCGAAGACGCGACGGATCGCCGAACACCACGCCGCCGACGACCCCCTCGCCGTCAACTTCCACCTTCAGCGAGCCCACGAAGGCCCCCGCGGACGGGAACAGTTCGGCGGCCGCCGCCGTCATCGAGTCGTTCGGCTGCATTTCGAACACCAGGGGCTCGGCCACGAGGCGCCCGTCGCCCCCCACGGCCGTCACAGTGACGCGGCGCGGGCTGGAGCCCGTATGGATCAAATTCAGGTCGGTGAACAGTGACCCGGGGGAGGTGGCGAACTGGGCGGAGAAGAGCGTCCGGCTGGCTGCGTCTCCGATGGCGTTGACCCCCAGCTGGGTGCGGGCGTCGGGGAACTCCACCACGGCGAAGCCCACCAGCCCCCTTCCCTGCTCGGTCTCTGCTTCCACCCAGCCCCCCTCCAGCAGGCCGGGGAAGAGTTCTCCGGCCGGTTCCGTCCGCGAACCGCGGGCCGGGACTTCGAGGATCGCCGGGTCGAAGGCGGCCGCGGGCACTGCGGCGGACCCGGGGAAGTGATACCGCAGCCGTACGCTGACTGCTGCCGGGCCCGGGTTGAAGAGGCTCAGGCGGGTCACGGCGCGCTGCCCGCGATAGGCTCTCGGGCCGTCGAACACCTGCCGGAAGACCAGCCGCCGGTAGGGAACCTCGGCCGCGGTTCCCCCGTCCAGCTGCAGCAGGTCGCCGCTTCCGTACTGGAAGAAGGTCGAAACCGGCGTGTCCCCGATGATCTCGATCCAGGCCGGG
>JBFGHG010000125.1:0-7329 GCA_041578395.1 Acidobacteriota bacterium | reverse complement strand
AGTTCCGGGTTGCGGCTCTGCTGGACCCGCCGGGCCTGCACTTCGCGGGTGTGGCGGATCTCCGCGGTGAGCACCTGCTCGGCCAGCCGCGGGTCGATCCCCTCCTGGACCGCCCGGCCCACGATCCGGGCCAGCAGCGAGTCCTCCCGCCGCTCGTCGAACAGCGGCAGGCCCGCGGCCTCTTTCTGCTGCAAGATGTGGTCGACCGCCTGCATCCGGCGGGCCAGCGCCCGCAGCAGCGTTTCGTCCGCCTCGTCGATCTCGCGGCGCAGCGATTCCAGTTCCTGCACGGCCTCCTCCTCCCGGACAAAAAAAAACCCACCCAACTCCTGGGAGCCGGTGGGTACGAAACGCGCTGGACTGTCCGCCGTCTAGCGGGCGCACCCACCTCTGTGGGTGTTAAAGAAACCGAAGAACTGACGGTCTGCCCTGCGCTCTCTCATTGTGCCGCAGGGAAGTTAGCCGATTTACCCCGGTCGGTCAAGGTGTTCCTTTACACTCTGGTGATGCGGATCGTGGCCGACTCCAAGATCGCGCTGGCACGGGAGGCGTTCTCGAAGCTGGGGGAGGTGCACCTGTGCCGCACCTCCGAGCTGACGCCGCCGGAGGTGAAGGACGCCCGGGTGCTGCTGGTCCGCTCCGAGACCCGCGTGGATGCGAATCTGCTGGAGGGCTCCCGGGTGGAATTCGTGGGCACCGCCACCATCGGCACCGACCACGTCGACCTTGCCTACCTGCAGCTGTGCGGCATCGGCTTTGCGGCCGCCCCCGGCAGCAATGCCCGCTCGGTGGCCGAGTACGTCCTGGCCGCCCTGCTGGAGCTGGCCGTCGAGCGCGCTGAGAGCCTCGAGGGGCGGAGCCTGGGCGTGGTGGGAGTCGGACACATCGGCTCGCTGGTCGCCTCGATGGGGCGGCTGCTGGGAATGCAGGTGCTGCTGAACGACCCCCCACGGGCGAGGGCGGAGGGTGGAGGCGAGTTCCGGCCGCTGGAGGACGTGCTGGACTCCGACTTCGTGACCCTGCACGTCCCGCTGGAGCGGGAGGGCCGCGACGCCACGCTGCACCTGATCGACGGGCGCCGGCTGAGCCGAATGCCCCCGGAATCCACCCTGATCAACACCTCGCGGGGCCCGGTGACGGACAACCAGGCCCTGCTCGCGGCGCTGGAGCGGGGGCGGCCGGGCTGCGCCGTGCTGGACGTCTGGGAGGGCGAGCCCTCCATCTCGCTGCCGCTCGTGCGGGCGGTCCGGCTGGGGACCCCGCACATCGCCGGCTACTCGCGGGACGGCAAGCTGCGCGGCACCCGCATGATCTACGAGTCGTGCTGCCGCCACTTCGGCAAGGCGGCGGACTGGGACCTCTCCCTGCCGTCCGCACAGCGGGAGCCGGCGTGCTGGGACACGCTGGACGGCACGCCGCCACGGAGGCTGCTGGAGCTGGTCCGCCGCTGCTACGACATCCGCGCCGACGACGACCGGCTGCGCTCGATCCTGGAAGTCCCCCCCGACGCCCGGGCCCATTTCTTCCGTCGGCAGCGCCGCGAGTATCCCGTGCGCCGCGAGTTCTCGAGCCTCCTGGTCGAGGGAGCTTTCGAGGGGGATCGCCGACTGTTGAAGGGTCTCGGCTTCTGCTTGCCCGAGTAGCGGGGTCACAGGCAGGGAGTCCTGTGCCACTGTGATATATTTTTCCGGGTTCTGGGAGAAGGTCAACGGGCAGTCCAATGGGGTTCCACCAATGAGCAAATTCACACGCAGGAGTTTTCTGAAAACGTCCGCCGCGGCGGCTTCGGGCGCGGCGGCGGCTACCTCCGCCACCGCGTCGATTTCCCAGTCGGGCACCAGCGCCAACGACAAGGTCCACGTCGGCCTGATCGGTGCCGGAGGGATGGGCCGCTACAACCTGAGCGACTTTCTGCGCGTTCCCGAAGTGGAGTGCGTGGCCATCGCCGACGTTGACCCCGCGCAGCTCGAGGAAGGACGCAAGCTGGTGGAAGGGCGCCGTGACCGGAAACCGGAATTGTACGGCGACTTCCGCCGCCTGCTGGATCGGCAGGACATCGACGCCGTGATCGTGGGGACCCCCGACCACTGGCACGCCCTGCCCACCATCATGGCCTGCCAGTCGGGCAAGGACGTCTACGTCGAAAAGCCGCTGGCCACCAGCATCGAAGAAGGGCGTGCCATGCTCGACGCCGCCCGGCGCTACGACCGGGTGGTGCAGGTAGGGACGCAGCAGCGCAGTTCGGACCACTTCGCCAAGGCGGTCGAGTTCGTGCAGTCGGGCCAGCTGGGCAAGATCCGCAGCGCCCGCGCCTGGGCTTACCTGGACTGGAAAGGTGGCCTGGGCAACCCGGCCAACGGCACCCCGCCCCGGGGGGTGGACTACGACATGTGGCTCGGCCCGGCGCCCGAACGGTCCTTCAACCCGGCCCGCTTCCACTTCACCTTCCGCTGGTTCTGGGACTACAGCGGGGGGCTGATGACCGACTGGGGCGCGCACATGGTCGACGTGGCCATGTGGGCCATGCAGGAAGAGCCGATCGGCGCCATGGCGGCCGGCGGCATGTACGGCTACCCGGACGACATCATGGAAACGCCCGACACCCAGAACTCGCTGATCCAGTTCCCCAGCTTCAACCTGATCTGGGAGCACAAGCTGGGCTGCGGAGTGGGACCCTGGCAGCGCGAGCACGGGGTCGAGTTCCACGGCCAGAACGGCATCCTGGTAGTGGACCGGGACGGCTGGGAAGTCCACTCCGAGACGGACAGCGAGGACCGACCGGGCCGCGTCTACCGGATGCAGGGACTGCCGCGGCAAAACGGCTCGCAGGGTTACCATTTCACCCACGTCAAGAATTTCCTGGAATGCGTGAAGTCACGCCAGAAGCCGACGGCCGACATCGAGGTGGGCCACAAGTCGGTGATCGCCTGCCACCTGGGCAACGTGGCGGTCCGGCTGCAGCGCTACGTCGCCTGGGACGCCGAGAAGGAGACGATTCCGGGGGACGTGGAAGCGCAGGCGCTGCTGGGCCGCAAGTACCGGGAGCCCTGGACGCTGCCCCGGGTCTGAGCGGGTCCGCCCTCACCGGATCAGCATGGCGTCGCCGTAGCTGTAAAAGCGGTAGCTCTTTTTCACGGCTTCCTCGTAGCAGCGCAGGATCAACTCCCTTCCCGCAAAGGCGGAGACCAGCATCAGCAGCGTCGAGCGGGGGAGGTGGAAGTTGGTGATCAGGGCGTCGACGGCTCCGAACCGGTAGCCGGGGTAGACGAACAGTTCGGTCGAGCCTCGCCCCGCGCGGACCTCGCCGTGGCGGGACCAGAGGGTTTCCAGAACGCGCGTGGTGGTGGTGCCGACGGCCACCAGCTTGCCGCCCTCGCGCCGGTGACGGTTGATCCGGTCCGCCGCCTTTTCGCTCACCTCGAAATGCTCTTCCTGCATCCGGTGCTGGCGGACGTCCTCGGCCCGGACCGGCTGAAAGGTACCGTAGCCGACGTGCAGCGTCACGAACTCGTGCTCGATCCGATCCAGCAGTTCCCGGGTGAAGTGCAGGCCTGCGGTGGGAGCCGCCACCGACCCTTCGGCGGCCGCGTAGACCGTCTGATAGCGCCGCCGGTCCCGCTCGTCCGCCTCGCCGGTCTGCTCGATGTAGGGGGGCAGCGGCATCCGGCCGTGTTTCCAGACCCACTGCATGAAGTCTCCCCGCGAGTGGAATCGCAGCCGCCGGGTATTTCCCTCGCCTCCCACCAGCTCGGCTTCCAACACGCTCTCGCGGAAGATCAGACGCTGGCCGGGGCGCACCCGGCGGGCAGGCTGCAGCAGGACTTCCCACTCTTCTCCTTCGAGCCGCCGCAGCAGCGTCACCTGGACGCGGCCGCCGGTGGGCTTGCGCGCTTCCAGACGGGCGGGAAACACCCGGGTGTCGTTGAGAACCAGCAGCGAGCCGGCCGGCAGCTGCCCGGGAAGTTCGTGAAATCGACGGTGTGCCACGGCCCCCGTGCCACGGTCGATCACCATCAGCCTGCAAGCCGCCCGCTCGGCGGAGGGCTCCTGGGCGATCAGCTCCGATGGAAGGTCGTAATCGAAGTCGTCTGTCCTCACCAGACTGTTCATTTTAGAATGTCCCGGTGATGATCGACCTGAGGGGCAAACATGCACTGGTCACGGGCGGTTCGCGGGGCATCGGCGCGGCGACGGCATTGCTGCTGGCGCGCGCCGGCGCGGCGGTCACCGTTGCTTACCGGGACAATCACGAAGCCGCGGGCAGTGTGGTCGAGCAGATCACGGCCGCCGGGGGCCGGGCAGTGGCGGTGGACGGCGACCTGCGCGAGCGGGGCGCGGCGGACAGCATCGTGCGCCGGGCCCGGGAGCAACTGGGCCCGGTCGACGTGCTGGTCTTCAACTCCGGCATCTGGAAGCGGGCACCGGGGGACGAAATGACCGGCGAGCAACTGCGCGAGACTCTGGAGACCAATCTGCACGCCGCCTTCAGCTGCTGCCGCGCGGTGGTCCCCGAGATGAAGGAAAGGAAGAGCGGCAACCTGATTCTGATCTCCTCGACGGCCGGCCAGCGCGGGGAGGCCTTCCACTCCCACTACGCGGCCAGCAAGGGCGCGCTGATCTCCATGACCAAGTCGCTGGCCGCCGAACTGGGCCCCTTCGGCATCCGCGTCAACAGCGTGGCCCCCGGCTGGGTCGACACCGACATGTCCGACGAGGTCCTCTCCGACCCCGAGCTGCGCGCCGCCATCCGCAGCGACATTCCGCTGGGCCGCATCGCCCGGGCCGAGGACATCGCCGGCCCGATTCTCTTCCTGGCTTCCGACCTCTCCAGCCACGTCACCGGCGAAATCCTCAACGTCAACGGAGGATCGGTCCTGTGCGGGTAGCCCCCCCGGACCTGGAATCACGAATGATTCGGCGGGACCGGGCGCCCGCTAAGGCGCCCAGCCGCATCGAAGACCCTTGCGAGGATGTCTTGGGAGGGAAGGCCCGGAGGCCTGACAGACGCCGAAGCGCCCGCACCGGCCCCCGGGCCGAGGGTTGGTTCGTGGCTGCCGCGACCGCCGCGAGGACGGTCTCGCCTGCTTAGGGTTGTCGGAGTTTCGGCTTACGGTAACCACGGAGAGGATGACAGCAAGATCCGCTCCAACCGGCGAATTCTCCGCTTGCCCCTCTCCACTGATTGAAAACAGGAGATTTTTGAGATCGATCCCGAGTCTGCAAAGCGGAGCGGACTGGAATTCTTACAGTCCGCGCGAACCTCTCCGGCGCCTCAACTGCTCGCTTCCGCCTGCAGCCCGTAGGACGCCAGGAGGTTGACGAAGGCGCTCTCCTCCCGCAGCCCGGACAGAGCCGGCTCGCGGGTGAGCCGCTCCCAGTCCCGAAAACCGTCCGCCAGCGCCTTGCCCAGGTAGTAGAGGCAGGTGTCGGCGTCCCCCAGTTCGGCGAACAGCACCGACATCTGAAAGAACTTCTCGGGCGCGGGCTGCGGGTCGCTGGTGGCGACCTGAATCACGCCTTCCAGGTCGAACACCTCCGGGTCCAGCTGGAGCGCCCGCTGGTACGCGACGCGGCCGGCGCGGTAGTCCCCCTGGTTGAGCAGCGCCGTGCCCAGGTTGAGCTGGAAGACGGCGCTGGTGGAGTCCAGCCGGATCGCCTCCCGGAAGCTGCGGGCGGCCTTGCCGTAGCGGTGGTTGGCCAGGTGCAGGATGCCCCGGGTGTTGTGGGCGTTGGCATATTCCGGATAAAGGCGCAGGGCGCGCGTGACCGCCTTCTGGGCCTGCGGAAAGCGAGCCAGCCGGGAATAGGTGATCGCCATCTTGTTGAAGGTGAGGGCGTTGTAGGGGTCCAGCGTCGAGGATTCCACGAACCGGACCAGCGCCAGATGGTCCTTGCCTTCGCGCAGCAGCCGCGAGCCTTCCAGCATCAGCCGGTGAGCCTCGATCCGGTCCGGGCCTGGAATCGGAGTCCGCACGATCCGGCTGGGACAGGCCGTCGCGGCCAGGAGAAGACCGACGGCCGTCAACGCTTTGGGCCGCATGTGCCAATGGTAGCATGCGCCCCGGGTCCGAGCGGCGCCGCCGGGGTTTCGCGAGGCGCCTCTGGGTCCGCCAGTTTTTCCTCCCGGCGGATTGCTCCTCGAGCAGGGATGGGCTACAATGGACGCTTGGTTTCGGGCGGGTATGGCCACTAAAAACAAAAAAAAGGACGAGACGGTCCAGCAGGCCTTCGAGGAGATCCTCAGTGCCATCATCGACGAGTGGTACGAGCGGGTCTCCGGCTACTACGTCACCGAGGAGGCCGGCCCGGACGACCCCGAGATCGAACTCAAGCGCTTCCACGACGACAACGGCCACCGCATCAAGTTCAACAAGGACAGCCTCGACTTCACGTACGGGCTGCGCGCGGCCTGGAGCGAAGGCAGCTTCCACCTGGACATCTCGGTCAACAACAAGGTGGAGGACTTCGACTACGAGAACTTCAAGCAGCAGCTGTTCGACCACTACCGGAAGGCCGGCAAGAGCCGGGTGAGCACCCCGCCCAAGCTGAAAAAATTCACGCACAGCGAAGTCTTCCGGCTGGAATCGGGGATCAGCCGCGCCTTCACCGTGGAGAAACGCAACAAGCGGGCCGACATCATGCGCCTCTCGTTCGAGATCAATCCCGAGCACCTGGAGGCCCGGGCCAAGGAGCGCCAACGCACCAAGCAGCTGATCGAGAGCTACTGCGTCTCCCCCTTCCGCAACATCTACGCGCGCGTTTACCGCAGCAACACCTGAGCGCAGGACGTCCCCGCCACGTCCGAAATCTGAAAGCTGAAACCTCGAGAGTGGAAGACTTCGGTTCGCAATTCCAGCGGGGCATCGAGCTCTTCAACGACGGGGAGTTCTACGAGTGCCATGATACGCTGGAGGACGTATGGCTCCAGGAGTCCAGCGACCGCCAGCCGCTGCTGCAAGGGTTGATTCAGGCGGCTGTCGCCTTTCACCACTACCGCCATGGAAAGCTGGGCGCCGCCCGCTCGATGCTGCGTCTGGCCCTGGAGAAGCTCGACGGCTGTCCCGACCTCGCCGAGGGATTGCGGCTCGCCGACCTGCGCCGCGAGCTGCGGGGCTGGGAGAACGCGCTGAATCGGGCCGTGGCGGAGCAGGACTCCTCCCCGCTGGAGACGCTCTCCTACCCCACCATCGGCCGGCTCCGCGGCGGCGGCTGACCTTGCGGAAGGGCCGGCGGAGTCTTATAGAGACGCTTTGACCGCGAGGGAAGCGGTATCGCCCTTGCCGAAAGTCCGAAAGAGATTGGATCCGGAATGAATTTGGAAAAGAACCT
>JBFGHG010000124.1:0-7375 GCA_041578395.1 Acidobacteriota bacterium | reverse complement strand
GGTGCCGGCCGAAAGCCGGCGTCCGCTCAACCACTCGGGGTCGCGGTAGAAAATCTCCTCGCGCCGCGGGTCCAGCAGCGAGAAGAGGACGTGCTCCGCTTGAAATTCACGGCGCAGCAGGCGCGCCAGAGCGTCGAAGAGGTGCTCCACCGAGGAGGCCACGTAGAGTTCGCGCAGGCCACCCAGCAGGGCGACTTTCTTCCGCCAGAAGCCGGGATAGCGCGCGCGGCGCTGCGGTTGTGCGTTCATGCTGAGCCCCGGGCTGTTTGCGGCCCTCCTCCCAAGGATGCGGGTGAAACGCCCTGGCCGACATTATTCACAAAGTTTTGCCGCCCGCAGCCGAAAGGGTGGTGAATAATGCCGGCCTTGTCTCTTTTTTTGCGCTGTGATTGAATTCGGGATGGTTCACGAGTTCCAGTGGATGTGCGCGAATCAACGGGTCCGAACCCAACCGAGGAGGCAACGAGATGTCCGAAACACCCCCGCCCAATACTCCCGAATCGGGAGACGCTCCCCCGCCGCCGCCCAGCAGTCCGCCTCCGGGGGGGGCCCCGCCGCCGCCGTCCGGACCGCCGCCCGCCGCCGGGGGTGACGACACCGTCATGCTGGTGCTGGCCTACCTCTGGATTCTGGCCCTGGTCCCCCTGCTGGCGGAGAAAGAGAAGCCGGACGTCCAGTGGCACGCCAAGAACGGGATTCTGATCATGGTCGCGGAGATCGGTTTCTGGGTCGTGCTGACCGTGGTGGGCTTCATTCCCGTAATCGGCAGTATCATCGCAGTGGCGGGTTGTCTCCTCTTTCCCTTGATTTTTATCGGCTTCCTGGCCCTGCGCGTCCTGGGGATCGTCAAGGCCACCAAGGGCGAGAAGCTGCGGCTTCCCGTGATCGCGGATTTCGTGGATCAGTGGAAATAACGGCCGTGTGGCGCGGGAGAACCCGCTGGCTGCTGGCGGCGCTGCTTTTGGCGTCGTTTTGCGCCAGCGGCTGGGCCCTTCGCCTGGAACTGGGGGCGATCCGGCTCTATCAACAGATCGGGTCGCCCGTCGTCGGGCTCGTCGTCCGCTGCCGGTATCAGCCCACCTGTTCGCACTACGCGCTGGAGGCGCTCGAGGAGAACGGGTTGGCGTGGGGCAACCTGATGGTGGCCCGGCGGCTGGCACTCTGTTCGCCGCTGGGGGCGATTCTCGATCCGTGATCCGGGTCGGGGGGCGTGCTCAGCGCTCTCTGCCCGGGGTTTTCCAGCGCTTCATCCCGGGAACTTCGATGCCGAAGACGTCCAGCGCCCGCCCCACGCTGTGGTCGATGATGTCCTCGATTTTTTCGGGGGTCTGGTAGAAGGCGGGGATCGGGGGGGCGATCACGGCGCCCATTTCCGTCACTTCCACCATCCGGCGCAGGTGCCCCAGGTGCAGCGGGGACTCCCGCACCATCAGGACCAGCGGGCGGCGTTCCTTCAGGGTGACGTCGGCGGCGCGCGTCAGCAGGTCCTTGGTGATTCCCGCCGCGATGCAGCTCAGGGTGTGAGTGGAACAGGGGGAGACGATCATGCCCAGCGTCCGGTACGAACCGCTCGAGATGGAAGCGGCCATGTTGTCCGTCTTGTGGTAGACGTCGGCCAGTTCGCAGACGCGTGCAAAGTCGTAGTCGGTCTCCAGGGCGATGGTGGCGCGCGCCGCCCGGGTGATGACCAGGTGGGACTCCACCTCCGGGACCTCGCGCAGCAGCTCCAGCAGGCGGATGCCGTAGATGGCCGCCGAAGCCCCCGAGACCCCTACGATCAGACGTCCCTGCTCGCTCACTGCGCCTCCCCGAGTTCGCGCAGGGCCGCCCGGACCGGAGCGGCGTCTCCGTCGGCCACCCGCAGGGGGAGTGCCGCCAGTTCGTAAATGCCGTCAGGGACGCCCTGCAGGCAGAGGTTTTCCAGGATGGCGATCCCACCCCGCTCCAGTTCGTGATGAGCGGGCAGACCCTTGCTGTCGAGCGGGTCGACCGAGGGGGCGTCGACCCCCAGCAGCCGGACCCCCACGGCGGCCACAGCCCGGGCCGCGTCGGGGTGCAGCGAGCGGATCTGGTCGGGGAAGCGGTCGGGGTCGAAGCCGGGGTGCGCCCGCAGCAGGAGGCGCTGCAAATCCTCCCGCAACGCCTCCTCGAGCTGTCCGGGCAGGATCTCTCCCGAGCCCGGGACGGTGAACACCCGGGCCGGCCCCCAGTAGGGCTCCAGTTCGAGCTGCTCCACGGTCGCTCCACCCCGGCGGAAATGGGCGGGGGCGTCGGCGTGCGTCCCCGTGTGCAGGCTCATGCGGACGTCGGAGAGTTCGACCGAGTCCCCCGCGGAGAGCCGCAGCGAAACGTGCCGCGAGAAGCGGGTGTCTCCCGGCCAGACGGCCACGCCCGCGTGCAGCAGCGGGGAGATGTCGTAGATCTTCAACGCCGGGCCCCGCCCACGATCTCGTTCATCTGGGCCATGGCGTCCTCCACTTCGGTCAGCGTGTTGTAGAAGTGGGGGGCCACCCGGATGCCCGCCCCCGGGCGAAAGTCGATCATGATGTCGCGCTCCAGCATGCGCCGGCTGACCTGGAAGGCGTCGGGAGGGTTCACGCTCACCGTGCCGCCTCGCTGCTCGTCTTCCCGCGGCGTGTTGACCTCGAAGCCGAACCGGTCGGCCAGCTCGATGATCCGCCGCGTCAGGGCGAGCGACTTTTCGCGGATGGGTTCCACCCCCACCCGGGCGATGATCTCGTAGCCGGAGCGGGCGGCATACAGGCCGGGGACGTTGGGCGTGCCGTTGAGGAAGCGGTAGGCGGAGCGGGTGTACTCCATCTGCGGCTCGAAGTCGAAGGGCCTCTCGTGGGCCATCCAGCCGGTGAAACGGGGCTCCAGCCGGTCGCGCAGCTCGGGCCGCGCCCACAGGTAGGCCACCCCGGGGCCGCCGCAGAGCCACTTCACCGAGCCTCCCACCACGAAGTCGGCACCCAGCTCGTAGACGTCGATCGGGACGGCTCCGCATGACTGGTAGGTGTCCAGGACCACCAGCGCTCCCATCTGATGGGCCCGCTCGACGATCGCCCGGGCGTCCTGCAGGAAGGCGCTCTTGTAGATCACGTGGGAGATCGGCACCACCCGCGTGCGCTCGTCGATGGCCTCGAGCAGCGCCTCCAGCGGCACGTGAACGCCGTCGGGGCAGGGGACGGCATGGATCTCCAGTCCCTCCTGCGCCTGGTAGAAGTACCGGACGGAGGGGAAGTTCAGTTCGGAGTAGACCACGCGGTTGCGCACGGGGGTGGGGCGCAGCGCTGAAAAGACGATCGCCTCGGCGATGGTGACGTTCTGGTGCAGGGAGATCTCCCCGGGTCCGGCCCCGATGACCCGGCCCAGCACGTCCCCCACCGAGACCGCCATCTCCCACCAGCCCTCCTCCCAGGCCTTGACCCCGCGGTGGGCCCAGGTGTCGGCGAACTCCCGCATCTGGTCGTAGACCGCGCGCGGCATGGCGCCCAGCGAGTTGTTGATCAGGTAGTTGGTTTCCTGGAGAATCGGGAACTCGTCCCGCCACTCGAGCAGGGAGTCGGCGGGGGCGACGGTGTCGGTCGGCTGCTTCATGAAAATCTCCTGCCGCGGGAAGGTTGCGGGCGCTTCGATCGCTCCGAAGCAGTATAACAAAGGGCGGAGGCAAAACCATGAGACTGGGTTTGATCGGGTCGGGCTTCATCTCGCGTTTTCACACCCTGGCGCTCGGGCAGGTGAAGGGGTTCGAGCTGGCCGGTCTGCTGGACCGTTCCGGCAGCGCCGGGCTGGCCGAACTGGCGCGCCGGGAGGGGGTGGGGGATCCGCGCATCTACCCCTCGGTGACCGAGCTGGCCGAGGCCGTGGACGTGCTGGCGCTGTTCGCCCCCAACTACGCGCGGCTGGAGGGGATGGAGGAGATCGCCGCGGCGGTCCGCGCGGGCGCCCGCCTGCGGGGCCTGATCTGTGAAAAGCCGCTGGGCCGCAACCTGGCCGAGGCCCGCGAGATGGTGCGGCTGGCGGAGGAGACCGGGCTGCCCACCTCCTACTTCGAGAATCAGCTCTACATGAAGTCGTTCCGGGCGCAGCTGCGGCAGCTCGAGCCCGTGCAGAAGGAAATGGGCCCGCTGGCGCTGGCCCGCTGCAGCGAAGAGCACGGGGGACCCCACGAGGGGTGGTTCTGGGACCCCACCCGACAGGGGGGCGGAGTGCTGCTGGACATGGGCTGCCACGCCATCGCCATGGGCTGGTACCTGCTCACGCCGGCCGGCAAGGCGCCGACCTTCCTGGAGCCGGAGACGGTTTCCGCCGACGTCTCGCTGCTGAAGTGGGGACTCCCCCGCTGGCGCCGGCACCTGCTGGACAAGTACGGGGTGGACTACGCGAAAACGCCGGCCGAGGACTTCACCACGGGGGTCGTCGGCTACCGGAATCCGGAGACGGGCCAGCGGGTCAAGGCCCAGTTCACCAGCTCCTGGATGTTCGAGAAGCAGGGGTTGCGCCTCTTCTGGGACGGCATGGGGCCCGGCTACGCGGTGGAGTTCAACACCCTCTCCTCGCCCTTGACGGTCTTCATCGGGGACGACGCCGCGGCGGCGGTGGCCGACGGCGAGTCGGCCCTGGAGAAGTCGACCGCCAGCCGGGGGCTGCTGCCGGTCCACTACAACGAAGCCGACCTGTACGGCTACCCGGACGAGTTCGAGGACGCCCTCGCGTCGTTTGCCGCCGGCCGCGACGCCATGCTCCCCTGGAGCTACGGAGTGGAGGTCATGCGGCTGCTGATGGCGGCCTACCTGTCGGCCGAGCAGAGGCGGGTGGTGGATCTGACCGACCCGGCGACGCTGAAGGAGCTGGAGACCTACCGTCCGGCCATCCAGCAGGGCCATGGGGCGGAGCAGCTGCTGGGCTGAACGGCCTCAGCGTTCCAGGCTCAGGAAGAGCCCGATCAGGATGAAGAAGAGCGCCACGAAGCTGGCCAGCAGCACCGCGCCACCGGGCAGGAAGTTTCCCGTGGCGATGAAGCGGTAGCCGTAGAACAGCCCCATCACCAGCGCCACACCGCCCGCCAGGAAGCCCCCCGCCAGGCGCCCCCGGTACAGCCAGACCGCCGCCCACATCAGCACCGCCGCCGCCACCGCGGAGACCGCCCAGGCAACGACGCTTCCGGTGCGCAGGTAGGCTGCAGTTCCCGCCGCCAGTACCGCAATCAAATAGATGACCGTGGAGTGGGCCGCGATCCGCGCTGCTTTCATGAAGGAGAGATTATACTGGAAGCCGACGGCAATGCAGGAGGTGAGATGTCGGACGAGCTGAAGTCGGCCTGGGAAATTGCGCTGGAGAAACTCGAGGCGGGGGACCAGGAGCCGGTCGCCAGGCTGACTCCCGAACAGAAGGAGGAGGTGGCCGAAGTCCGCCGCGTCTACAAGGCCCGCATTGCCGAGCGCGAAATCGCGATCCAGTCGGAAATCCGCAAAGCCGCCCGGAAAGGGGAGTTCGAGAGAATCGACGGCCTGCGAGGCCAGCTCGCCGAAGAAAAGCAGACGCTCGAAGCCGAGTGCGAGGAAAAGGTCGCCAAGATCCGCGAGGCTTGAGTCCGGCTCAATCACTCCACATTCAGGCTTACACGTTCCCGCGCGGCTGCTGCTGCGTCACGCAGTGAATCGCCCCCAGACCCCAGATCAGGGCTTCACTGCCGATGCCGATCACTTTGCGCTTGGGGAACAGCTCCTGCAGTACGGCCAGCGCCACGCGGTCGTTGGGCTGCCCGAAAGTGGGGACCAGCACGGCGTGGTTGGCGATGTAGAAGTTGGCGTAGCTGGCCGGCAGCCGTCCGTCGCCGCCCTCGATGGGGCCAGGCATGGGCAGGGCCGCGACCTTGTAAGGCTCCCCGAACGGCGACAGCGTGGCGCGCAGGCGCTTCCAGTTCTCTTCCAGCGGCTGGAAGTTGGCGTCCCGCGGGTCTTCCTCGCGGCAGCAGACGATCGTGTCGGGCGACACGAAGCGGGCGACGTCGTCCACGTGCCCGTCCGTGTCGTCGCCGGCGATGCCCTTGCCCAGCCAGATGACCTGGTCGACGCTCAGATACTCCCCCAGGCGGTGCTCGATCCGGCTGCGCGTGAGGTCCGGATTGCGGTTGGGATGGAGCAGGCACTGCTCGGTGGTGAGGCAGGCGCCCCGGCCGTTGACGTCGATCGAGCCTCCCTCCAGCACCATGCCCGGACTGAAGCGCGGGACTCCCAGCTGCGGCTCCATCCGCCGCGGGACGGAGTCGTCCGAGACCAGTTCGGGGTACTTGCCGCCCCAGGCGTTGAATCCCCAGTCGTTGAAGGCCAGGGGGGGCTGTCCGCCGGGACGGATCAGGAAGTTGGGTCCGTAGTCGCGAATCCAGGAGTCGGCGGTGGGCAGCTGCAGGAACTGGACCCGGGAGACGGCGATGGCGGCTCGCACCAGCAGGTTCCGAACCCGCTGTTCGGCGTCGGCGTCGTCCACGATCAGCCGGACCTGTTCGCCCTCGGTGAGGTTGGCGATGATGCGCACGTAGATGCGCTCCACCTGCTCCATCCGCTCCGGCCAGGTCCGGGGGTCCTTGGGCCAGGCCAGCCAGGTGGCTTCGTGAGGGTGCCATTCGGCCGGCATTCGGTAGCCGAGCCGGCGGGGCGTTGCCCCGGAAGGAGGTGTGTGCCCCGGAGACGTTGACTGATTCAAGTTTCCAGCTCCAACCAGGTCAGCTCGAGTCCAGAAAGCGGGCCGTCAGGCCCCGGTACGACTCGATGCGCCGGTCACGCAGGAAGGGCCAGTGGCGGCGCGTTTCTTCGATCAACCTCAGGTCGCAGTCCACGATCAGATCCTCTTCTTCGTTCTCCGAGGCCTGGGCCAGCACCCTTCCGAAGGGGTCGGCGACGAAGGAGGCACCCCAGAAGGTCAGTTCCCCTTCGCGTCCCACGCGGTTGACGGCCGCCACGAATACGCCGTTGGCCACGGCGTGTCCCCGCTGCACGGTCTCCCAGGCGGCCTTCTGCGCCCGGTTGACCGTCTCCTCTTCTCCCGCGAGCCAGCCGATGGCGGTCGGGTAGAAGAGGATCTCGGCCCCGCCCAGCGCCGTCAGCCGCGCCGCCTCGGGAAACCACTGGTCCCAGCAGACCAGCACGCCCAGCTCCCCCCGGGAGGTCCGATGGCTGCGGAAACCCAGGTCACCGGGGGTGAAATAGAACTTCTCGTAGTAGAGCGGGTCGTCGGGGATGTGCATCTTCCGGTACTTCCCGCAGATTTCGCCCGCCTCGTCCAAAACCCCGGCGGTGTTGTGGTAGAGGCCGGCGGCACGTCGCTCGAACAGCGAAGCGACCACCACCACGCCCAGTTCGGAGGCCAGCGT
>JBFGHG010000123.1:0-7416 GCA_041578395.1 Acidobacteriota bacterium | reverse complement strand
GCGGCCTCGACTCCCGCCTCCAGGGCGCAGCTGCCGTAGCGGTCCGAGCCGTTGAACAGCGGGTGCAGCGACTCCACGATCATGCGGTCCTGGCGCACCCGCAGCGAGCCCAGCTGCACGTGCCCCTTGAGGATCTCTCCGGTGCGCGGGTCCACCACCGAGCTGCCGTAGGACCAGCCGCGCGTCGAGCGGTGGACCCACTGAATCACGTTGTAGCGGACGTCCAGTGGATCGGCCCCTTCGGGCAGGAGCTCCACCCGGAAGGCGTCCCGGTAGCCGGCCGCCTCGAAGGCCGCGTTCCACCAGCGGGCGCCGTCCAGCAGGGCGCCGCGCACCGGTTCGGGAGTGCCGCGGTCAAGGTAGTAGACGATCGGTTCGAGCGCTTCGGAGAGCTCCGCCGACGGGTCCTGCTTGCGCAGCCGATGGCGCATCACCAGCCGCTGCTCGAGCGGCTGATCCAGCGGCTGGGCGTAGTCGAAGTAGCGGACCGGGATGGCCCCCGAGCGCGGGTCGAAGCGGCGCGGCTGGTAGCCCGCCTCCGGCAGGCGGACGAAGGAATGCCGCTGGCGCAGCGTCACCGACTCCGCGCTGGGCGTCACTTCCGAGACCAGGCGTCCGGGGTCGTTGGAGGCGAAGGTGAGCGTGACCTCGAACTCCGTGTTGTCCGGAAAGGTCCGGGTCCGCGGCAAGTAGAGGGCGCTGCGCGAGCGGTCCAGGCTGAACGATCCCTGGCCCGACTGCTTGAGCCGGCCAATTACGTCGTGGGCGTCTCGCAGCAGGAAGTCGGTGGCGTCCAGCAAGACCCGCCCGCCGCTCTCCGCCGCCACCTCGGCGCCCCACAGCACGGAGCGGGCGAAGGACTCCCGCACGGCCCGCTGCTCGTCCGGGTTGTCGGTGACCGCCCGGTACTCAAGGTTGTCCTGCACCAGCAGCACCCGCGGTCCGACCCGCTCGAAACGCACCACGCGGTCGCGGCCCAGCTGGCTCCGGTCCAGCCCCACCGGGTTGGAGCCCAATCCCGTGGCCAGGGAGTTGACGTACAGGAAGTCCTCGTCGAAGCGGGACACCTCGAGCCAGATCTTCCCGGCCTTCGAATCCCAATAGTAGGTGAAGAACCCGTCGTGGCGCTCGAGGCCGGCGGTGGCCTCCTCGATGCTGGAAGGCTCTTTGGTGGCTTGCGCCGCGGCCATGGACCCGGCCAGCAGCAGAACCAAGACTCGTTGAAGCAGCATGGATCTGGACCTCCTGTCGCTCTCCGCCGCACCGCATGCGCGGCGGCAGCCCGATGATTCCACAAGTGGCCCGAAAATTCCTAACCGGAGGGGGCGCGGAACTCCCAGCCGCCGGTTGAACTTTTCCCGGAGGCGCTGCGTACCAGCAACCAGGACTGGGAGTTGTTGTAGTTTTGAAGCTTTGACCCCGAGAGGAATCGAGATGAATACACTTCGTGGTTCGGTCTTTCTGATGCTGCTGGCGGTGCTCTCGACGGGAGTCTGGGCGGGCCCCGGGGCCGTCGAGCGCTCCTTCGACGTCCAGCCGGGCGGCCGGCTGATCGTGGACAGCGACCTCGGCAAGATCGTGGTCCGCGGGGGCTCGGGGAGCACCGTCGAAGTGACCGTCCGCTACGAGCAATTCGCCGAAGAGCAGCTGCGCCGCGCCCTGGTCTTCGAGCACGATCCCGAGCGCAACGAGGTGCGCGTCGAAGCCCGCCTGCGGGACCGCTCCGAGAGCTGGTTCGGCTGGCTGAAGGAATGGCGCCGCACCCTCGAGTTCGACGTCCGCGTACCGGAGCGATTCGACGTCGACTTGAAGACCGCCGGGGGCAGCATCACCGTCGATCGCCTGCAGGGAGAGGCCCGGGCCCGGACCTCGGGCGGCGGCCTGAACTTCGGGGAAATCGACGGACCCGTCCACGGGCGCACCTCGGGCGGTTCCATCGAGCTGTCCCGCTCGAGCGGCGACGCCGATCTGGGCACCTCCGGCGGCGGCATCCGGGTGGGGGAGACGGGCGGCAGCGTGCAAGCCCGCACTTCGGGCGGTTCCATCCGCATCGAACGCAGCGGCGGAAGCGTCGAGGCCCGCACCTCGGGTGGCGGCATCACCGTGGAAGACGTCCTGGGGGACATCGACGCCTCCACCTCGGGCGGCAGCATCTCGGCCCGCATCTCGGGTCAGCCGGAAGGAGACTGCAAGCTCTCCACTTCGGGTGGTTCGGTGGAAGTCTTCCTGGCGCCGGGAGTGGCCGTCGACCTGGACGCGCGCTCCAGCGGAGGACGCGTCACCAACGGGCTCGACCTGACGGAGAGGCGCAAGTCGACGAAGCAGGAGCTGGAGGGCAGCCTCAACGGCGGCGGGCCCCGGCTGGTCCTGCGCACCTCGGGCGGGTCGATCCGGATCAAGCCCCTGTGAGCGTTCCTCCGGAACGGCGGGGGCGCTCGCGGCGTCTGTGAGGTGTAGCCCGCCTGAGGCCGGCTGTTAACGGGGAGCGCACCGCGTCCGTCTAGTGGATGCAGAGGTCCGCGAGAGAACGAGCAAGGATGGAGCAATCGATGTCGACTGGCAGCGTGCGAACGCGCGTGTACATATTCGTGGCGGTGATCGCCCTGATCGGGGCGGCCGCCTATTTCACAGCCCCCTACTGGTCCGACTCGGGAGGAGCGGCACTGGCCAGTTCCGGCGACGCCTCGGGGGACGGCCCCCAGGCCGACGAGAAGGGGAAAGAGGGCGAGGAGGAAGAGGACATCGTCCCGGTCCAGCTGGTGACGGCCGAGGCGGGCGCCATTTCCTCGTACCTGAGCGCCACCGCCAATCTGCGCGCCCTGCGGGAGGTGGAGGTGGTGTCCCAGACGGAGGGCCTCCTCATGCAGCTGTCCGCCGAGGAGGGCGATTTCGTGCGCGAGGGCCAGGTGCTGTGCCGGCTCGACGACAGCCAGCTGCAGATCCGCCTCCGCTCGGCCCGCCAGAAGCTGGCGCAGGCCGAACTCCAGCAGGAGAAGGCCCGCATCCGGGGCGAGAAGGCGGCCGTCCAGATCCGCAACACCAACGACGAGCTCGAGCGCTACGAACAGCTGTACGCAGAGTCGCTCGTCAGTGAACGGGAAGTGGCGCAGCTGCGCTACCGGCTCGACGAGCTGGAGCACGACGAGCGGGTCTCGAGTCACGAGACGCGGGAGCTGGCGTTCCGCGTGGACGAGCTGCAGGCCGAGATCGAACAGGTCCAGCTCGAGATCGACCGGACCCTGGTCCGGGCGCCCTTTTCCGGCCGCATCACGCAGCGGCACGTCGAGAAGGGCCAGACGGTCCGCCAGCTGGACCAGCTCTTCCGGCTGGGCAGCTTCTCCACGCTGTACGCCGACGTCTTCCTCTCCGAGCGCGACGCCGCGCTGGTGCGCTCCGGCCAGAACGTGCGGGTGGCGCTGGGAAGCGACGGCGAAACGGCCGCGGTCGGAACGGTGGCCCGGATCAGCCCGGTGGTGGACCAGGAGACCGGCACCGTCAAGGTGACCGTCCAGCTGGCCGGCGACGCCCGTGATTTCAAGCCGGGCGCCTTCGTACGCGTCCACGTCGAGACCGACTCCCGCTCCGGCAACGTCCTGATCCCCAAGCGCGCCGTGCTGGAAGAAGACGGACAGTCCTATGTCTTCGTAGTCCGCGAAGGCGTCGCCACCCGCAAGCAGGTCCAACTCGGTTACCAGACCGAGGGCAGAGCGGAAGTGCTGCAGGGACTGGCGGGCGGCGAGCAGGTAGTGACGGCGGGCCAGGGCGCCCTCAAGGACGGCAGCAAAGTGAAGGTCGTCGAAGGCTGATCAAGGTTTCCGGAACTTTCCACAATTGAGATTCGAGATTTGAGATTTGAGATTTTCTCTCCTGCCTCGCGTTGCCTGAGGAGCCCCCGATGACCTGGATCCGCAGCGCAATCCACCGCCCCGTCACCGTCACCATGTTCGTGACCGCGGTGATTCTGTTCGGGCTCGTTTCGCTGGACCGGCTGGCGCTGAACCTGCTGCCCGACATCTCCTACCCGTCGCTCACCGTGCAGACCGACTACGCGGACGCGGCGCCCGAGGAGGTCGAGAACCTGATCACGCGCCCCATCGAAGAGGCAGTGGGGGTGGTGACGGGGCTGACGCGGGTCAGTTCCACCTCCCGCTCGGGGCAGTCCGAAGTCGTCCTCGAGTTCGGCTGGGACGCCGACATGAACCTGGCGGCGCTGGACGTCCGCGAGAAGCTGGACTTCGTGACGCTGCCCCGGGACGCCGAAAAGCCGGTGATCCTGCGTTTCGACCCCACCTACGACCCCATCATGCGGCTGCGGCTGCACGGGCTGAGCAGCCTGAGCCGGCTGCGCGACCTGGCCGACCGGGAGCTGAAGAAGCAGCTGGAGGCGACCGACGGGGTGGCCGCCGTGAAGGTCATCGGGGGGATCGAAGAGCAGATCCGGGTGGAGATCGACGAGAAGCGCCTGGCCGAGCTGGGCATTCCCATCACCGAAGTCACGCGCGCCCTGGAGCGGGAGAACCTGAACCAGGCGGCCGGCAGCCTCTACGACCTGGACGCCAACTACCTGGTGCGGATGCTCAACCAGTTCCGCTCGGTGGACGAGATCCGGCAGATCGTGATCCGCAGCCGCGATGGGAGGCGGATCGTCCTGGGCGACGTGGCGCGCGTCTGGCGCGGCGCCCGCGAGCGCACGGTGATCGCGCGCCTCAACGGCCTGGACAGCGTGGAGATGGCCGTCTACAAGGAAGGGGACGCCAACACCGTGACGGTGGCCCGCGCCGTCCAGTCCAAGCTGGAGTGGCTGCGCGAGTCGGAGCTGCTGCCCGAAGAGCTGAGCTACGAGGTGGTCTTCGATCAGGCCGGGTTCATCGAGCAGTCGGTCTCCAACGTGCTGTCGGCCGCCGTCCTGGGCGGGCTGCTGGCGACGCTGATCCTGTTCGTCTTCCTGCGCGATCTGCGCAGCACGCTGACCATCGGCTTTTCCATCCCCATCTCGATCATGGCCACCTTCGCGCTGATGTACCAGACGGACATCACCCTGAACATCATGTCGCTGGGCGGGGTGGCGCTGGGCGTGGGGATGCTGGTGGACAACTCGATCGTGGTGCTGGAGTCGGTCCACCGCCACCGCCAGCAGACCGCGTCGGTCGTGGAGGCGGTCTTCGAAGGGACCCGGGAGGTGGGGACGGCGGTCACCGCTTCGACCCTGACCACGGTGTCGGTCTTCCTCCCCTTGATCTTCGTGGAGGGGATCGCCGGCCAGCTCTTCGAGGACCAGGCGCTGACCATCACCTACTCGCTGCTGGCCTCGCTGCTGGTGGCGCTGACCGTGATTCCCACCATCCTGTCGGTGGGCGCGCGCCGGCGCGAGCAGGCGCCGGAAGCCTCTGCTGCGGCGGCGCCGCCGCGCGGCCGCCTGCGCCGGGCGGCGGGAGGTGCCGTCCGGTTTCTGTTCGTCTCCATTCCCACGGTGCTGCTGACCGACACGCGGCGCCTGCTGGGCACGGCCGGACGCGCGATCGGCAAAGTGCTCGACCCGCTGCTGGGCGCCTTCGAGCGCTCCTTCCGGCGGCTGTCCGACGCCTACCCGCGCCTGCTCACCTGGTCGCTGGACAACAAGGGCCTGGTGGTGGCCACAGCCGTCGCCAGCGCGGCCCTGGCCGGGTTGCTGGCGCTGGGGCTGGGGGCCGAGCTGATCCCGCCGCTGAGCCAGGGGGAGTTCTCCTTCGAGCTGAAGCTGCCGGAAGGGACCCCGCTCGAGGCCACCGACCGGATTGCGCGTGGCCTGGAAGAAGAGGCGGGGAAGATCCCCGAAGTCCGCACCGTCTTCTCAAGCGTGGGGGGCTCCACCGAGAACCAGTTCGCCCGCACCGCCCAGGAAGAGAACTACGCTCAGCTGTACGTGGTGCTGGCCGAGCAGTGGGCCGCCGACGAGCGGGCCGAGCGCCGGGTCGTGGAACAAATCCGCGAGATGCTGGCCGGCTACCCCGAAGTCGAATACACCGTCAGCCGGCCCACGCTGTTCAGCTTCAAGACCCCGATCGAAGTGGAGATCTACGCCTTCGACCTGGCCACGCTGCGGGGCGCGGCGACGACGGTGGCCGAGCGGCTGCGGCGCATCGAGGGCCTGCGCGACGTCAAGACCTCCACGCGCGCCGGCAACCCGGAGATCCGCGTCCGCTTCGACCGCGAGAAGCTGGCCCGCCTGGGGCTGGACGAGAGCCAGATCTCGAGCGTGCTGCGCAACAAGATCCGGGGCGAGGTGGCCACCCGCTACCGCGAGGAGGACCGCCAGATCGACATCCTGGTGCGGGTCGACGAGAGCCAGCGCCAGTCGATCGAGGACCTGCGCAACCTGGTGGTCAACGCCTCTCCCCAGCCGGCCATGGGCGGACGTCCGGGGGGGACGGACGGTGAGGCACAGCTCAAGCCGATCCGCCTCGACTCGGTGGCCGAGATCAGCATCGGCCGCGGCCCCGCCGAGATCCGGCGCATCCGCAATCAGCGGGCGGCCCTGGTGACGGCCAACCTGAGCGGCCGCAGCCTGAGCGCGGTTTCCGCCGAGATCGAGCAGCAGCTGGACGAAATGCGCTCCGAGCTGCCGCCGGCCACCACGGTGGCGCTGGCCGGGCAGAACGAGGAGCTGAACACCTCCTTCGACAGCCTGATGTTCGCCCTGGCGCTGGCCGTCTTCCTGGTCTACCTGGTGATGGCCTCCCAGTTCGAGTCGCTGGTGCATCCATTCGTGATCCTGTTCGCGGTCCCGCTGGGTTTGATCGGCGTGGTCTTCGCCCTCTGGCTGACCGGCACCACCGTCAGCGTGATGGTGATGCTGGGCGGGATCGTGCTGGCGGGCATCGTGGTCAACAACGCCATCGTCCTGATCGACTACACCAACCAGCTGCGCCGGCGCGGCCTGGCCAAGCGCGAGGCCCTGCTGGAGGCGGGCCAGGTCCGCCTGCGGCCGATCGTGATGACCACCCTGACCACCGTGCTGGGCCTGCTGCCGATGGCGCTCTCCTGGGGCGAGGGGGCGGAGATCCGGGCGCCCATGGCGGTGACGGTGATCGGCGGGCTGATCTTCTCGACCCTGCTGACGCTGATCTTCATCCCGGTGGTCTACGAGCTGGTGGACCGCAAGACGTTCGCGGCGGACCGGGCGGCCGGCCCGGCCGAAGCCGAGCCGCTGGGCGGACTGGGTCCGGTGGCGGGAGGAGAAGCATGAGCGGCGACGGCGGCGGGCAGCAGGAGCAGGGCGGACTGGGACGGCTTTCGGATTTCTCCATCCGCTACCCGGTCAGCATCTGCATGGTGCTGATTTCCTTCCTGCTGCTGGGGACGGTCTCGATGTTCGAGATCCCGCTGGTGCTGTTCCCCAACATCAACGAGCCGGCCATTCACGTCTTCGTCCCCTAT
>JBFGHG010000122.1:0-7426 GCA_041578395.1 Acidobacteriota bacterium | reverse complement strand
TCGAGGAGGAAGCCGATCAGGTGACCCTCGTGGCTCCGAGCCAGGGAGAGGTGGTGTCTCCCTGGGTGGCCGACATCGATCTGGACGACATCACGCTTCTTCCCGAAGACAGCCCGTTCGAGGGGCGCATCGCATTCGACACGAGTACGGGTGCCGCGGAAAACAACCTGCTGGGTATCACCCTGCCCGGGGTGTACGAGGACGAGCCGATCAACCCTCCCCGGGTGGAGGTGGTCCCGGCGACGACCTCCCCTCCCGGCCCGGATCTGGCGGCCGGCCAGTCCCAGGTGGCGCCGGGTGAAAGCGCCATCGTCCGGGTCTTTTATCGCCCGGGTCCGAGCGAGGAACGTCCCGGCGCCAACGGACTGGCCCTGACGCTGAACTACGATTCGAGCCGGCTCCTTTTCGATCCCAGCGACACGAATGGCGACGGCCTTCCCGACTCGATCAGCCCCAACACTCCGGCGGGATTCCAGGTCTTCGTCTTCTTCGATGCAGACGCGCCGCAGGGAGAGCTGGGAATCGGCATCGTGGATCCCTCCGGGCTCGGCGTCCTGCCGGAAGACGACCTGATGACGATCGCTTTCCGGGTCGTGGAAGGGGCCCAGGGGACCGCCGACGTCGGCTTCTCCTCCACCCTTCCGCCGCAGGGCCTGGATCTTCTGGGAACCCCCTTCGGCATGAACGAAGTCGCGGACGGCTTCGTGGCGATCGTTCCATAGGTTCGTCCCTCCGGATCGAGGTCCTCGTCATCCCAGCCACGACGATTCTCCGGCCGGCGCCCACCCATGTTCGCCTCCGCAGGGGCGAAGGCGGTATCCCTCGAAAGCCCGTACGGAAGTGTGAACAGATCACCACACTTCCGAAGGACCTCATCAGCGGCAGTTCAGACAGCAGCCTTGCGGCGATATGGTGGGGAATATGACCCTTGAGGTCGGATTCTTCCCCAGCGTGAGCCCAGCCTGGCTCGGCGTCACCCGGCCTCGAAACCACTGCCCACGCTCGAAACTCCCGATCGAACCGGACGCCGCACCCGTCGCCGGCGGTTCGGTCTCGAGATTGCGTTGCAGTCCGCAGGGCGATTTCCGCCCGGCCGCGCGCTCGGCCCGCCGGGCCGGCTACGGACCAATCCTGGAGTCGCGTCATGAAAATGATGATCGAACCTTTCCGGATCAAAGTGGTCGAACGCATCCGGATGACTACGCGGGCCCAGCGCGAAAAGGTCCTGGCCGAGGCCGGCTACAACCTGTTCAAAATCCACGCCGACGACGTCCTGATCGACCTTCTGACCGACAGCGGGACCTCCGCCATGAGTACGGAGCAGTGGGCCGCGGTGATGCGGGGCAACGAAGCCTACGCCTGCAGTCCCAGCTATTACCGCTTCCGGGACACGATCCAGGGCATTTTCGGGTTCCGACACGTGGTTCCCACCCACCAGGGACGCGCCGCCGAACGCATCCTCTTCTCCACCGTATGCCGCCCCGGCCACGTCGTTCCCAACAACACCCACTTCGACACCACCCGGGCCAACAGCGAGTACCACGGCGCCCGTGCGCTGGACCTCCCCATCCCGGAGGCCCGGGTCCCTTCGCGGCAGCATCCCTTCAAGGGCAACCTCGACACCAGCCGGCTGGCCCGGCTGATCGGCGAAGTAGGCGCGGAGAAGATCCCGCTGGTGATGATCACCGTGACCGACAACTCGGGGGGAGGCCAGCCGGTGTCGATGGCCAATCTGCGCGAGGTGAGCGAACTGCTGCGGCCCCATGGGATTCCCCTCTACCTGGACGCCTGCCGCTTCGCCGAGAACGCTTTCTTCGTCCAGCGCCGCGAACCCGGCTACCGCGGACGCTCCATCCGGGACATCGCCCGCGAGATGTTCTCCCATGCCGACGGCTGCACGATGTCGGCCAAGAAAGACGGGCTGGCCAACATCGGCGGCTTCCTGTGCACCAACGACGACCGTTTGGCCGAACAGGAACGGGACCTGCTGATCCTGACCGAAGGGTTTCCCACCTATGGCGGCATGGCGGGCCGGGACCTGGAGGCGATCGCCGTGGGCCTGAAAGAGGTGCTGGAGGAAGACTACCTGGAGTACCGGGTGGCTTCGGTCCGCTACCTGGGAGAGCGGATCTCCAGCCGAGGCGTCCCGATCGTCCAGCCGCCCGGCGGACACGCCGTGTACATCGACGCCAAAGGCATGCTGCCGCACCTTCCTCCCCACCAGTTCCCGGGCCAGGCGCTGGTCGCCGAACTCTACCTGGAGGGGGGAATCCGAACCGTGGAAATCGGTTCGGTCATGTTCGGCCATCCCGACCCCGAAACCGGTGAGGAGGTCCCGGCCGACCTGGAACTGGTGCGGCTGGCGATTCCCCGGCGCGTCTACACGCAGACACACATCGACTACGTCGCCGAGACGGTCCTCGAGGTCTTCCACCGCCGCCGCCGGATCAGAGGCCTGCGGATCGTCCACCAGGCCCCCTTCCTGCGTCACTTCTCGGCCCGCTTCGAGCCCCTTCCCGGCGAAGACGGGGGGGCGGCCGAGACGGGCAGCGGGGCCGCCGCAACCGTGGCGAGCCGCTGATCTGCCTTTCCCTGGAGGAAACTGGCCATGCTTTCCAGACCCTGGCGCCAACGAAAGAAGGAATACGACTTCGTAGTGGTCGGATCCGGCTACGGGGGAGCCATCACGGCTGCCCGGATCGCCACCGCCCACCTGCGCCCCGCGCCCTCCATCTGCATCCTGGAGCGGGGGCGGGAGTGGCGGATCGGCGAGTTCCCCGACACCATGGGCGGAGTGCTGGCCGAGTTCCGCAACCGGAGGCATCCGCTCGGCCTGTACGAGATGTTGCGCTATCCGGACCTCTCGGTGCTGAAGGGGTGCGGGCTGGGGGGCACGTCTCTGATCAACTCCAACATCGCGGCGGTGCCCGACCCCGAGGTCTTCGAGCAGCCGGAGTGGCCCCGCTCCCTGACGCTCGGGGCGCTCGAGCCGTACCTGCAGCGGGTGCTGCGGGTGCTGGGGGCGCAGCCCGACCCGAGGGCCTGGAGCTTCGGGAAAGTAGAGGGGATCGACCGCCGGGCCCGGGAGATGGGCAAGCGCGCCACCCTGATGGACCTCACCATCAATCACGCGCCCTGGCACTTCAACCGGCACGGAATGCTGCAGAGGCCGTGCCTCGGCTGCGGCGACTGCACCACCGGCTGCAACCATCACTCCAAGAACACGCTGTACATGAACTACCTCCCGATGGCGCGCAACGCCGGTGCGGACATCTTCACGGAACGGGAGGCGAGGTGGATCGAGAAGCGCCCCGGTGGAGGCTGGCGCGTGCACGGCAGGCGCTACGACGCCGGTCTGCTGGACAGCCGTTTCCAGCTGGACGCCGCCCACGTGATCCTGGCCGCCGGTTCCGTTCACAGCACCGAGATCCTGCTGCGCTCCCAGCTGCACGGCCTCTCGCTGTCGCCCGCCGTCGGCACCCGCTTCAGCTGCAACGGGGACTTCTGGGGGATCTCCTACAACGGGGACTATCCGATCGGGGCCATCGGCTTCGGCAATCACCCCTCCAGCCCGGTGGCGCAGACCCCGCCCGGCCCGGCGATCGTCAGTGCCATTCACTACGACTCGGAACTTCCGCTGAAGCGGCGCATTCACATCGAAGACTACTCGATCCCCAGCGCCTACGTGCGGGCGGCCAAGAAGGCGTTCGCGCTGCTGCGCGCGGGTGAGGACACCGACACCGGTGACGAAACCGTGGAGATGATCCGCCGTCGGCGCGACCTGGATCTGCTGGACACCTACCAGCCCGAGGGCGCTCTGAACCACACCATGGTCTACATGGTGATGGGATTCGACGACGCGCGGGGGAAGATGATCCTGGAGAACAAGCGCGGCAGCGTCGAGATCGTCTGGGACGACGCCGGCCGCCAGCCCCTGTACACGCGCCTGAACGAGGAACTGAGGCGCCACGCCCGCGCCCAGGGCGGAAGCTTCGTTTCAAACCCCCTCTGGGACCTGTTCGAGATGCGCCACGTGATGACCGCCCACCCCCTGGGCGGATGTCCCCTGGGCGAGGACCCGGCCGCCAGCGCGGTGGACGAGTTCGGGCGGGTCTTCAGCGGCTCCGGCGAGCTGCACGACGGGCTCTTCGTCGCTGACGGGGCCATCGTCCCCTCGTCGGTCGGCATCAACCCCTTCCTCACGATCAGCGCGCTGGCCGAGCGGATCGCCGAACGCAAGATCCGCGCGCTGGCGGGGGACCCCTACCCTGCCCGCGCGCCCGTTCTCAGTGTGGACCTGGCGGGCGGGGAGGTGTGCGACGCGGACGAGTCCGGCCTGGAACGGCTGTTCGCGCGGCGGGCCGGCGGCGGCGCGGCAGCCTTGCCGGGCGCGGGCGAGCCGGAGTTCGACGTAGCCGCGCGCGAGATGCGCGGCGGCCGCGGCTGGCGGGGGGTCTTTCCGCGGGACCACCTCCTGAGCGCCACGTCCGCACCGCTGTTCGAGGGTTTTCGAAGGGAGTTTCGGAGAGAGGGCGGGAGGCTGGTCGGAGTCACCACCAGCCTGGACGGCGGCATCGAGGTCCGCCACGAGCTCGAGGAACTCGAGGTCGAACAGCGCACCCGGGAGCTGGAACCGGGACGCTATTTGCTCTCGCGGCCGGTGGATGCCCCGGAGGCTTACGAGGTTTTGAAGATCGTCCGGGACGACCTGGTGATCGGGCGCGCCTATGCCGGCGAATACCCGCAGGGCAAGCGTCTGTACACGTTCGGCTTGAGCCGTCGCTGCGGCTTCGAGCAGATGACGCAGCAGGACCACCGGGCGCTCTGGGAGAGGGGCGCGGCGCCGTCGCCCGAAGAGTTGAAGGGAACCTGGCGCCTGGACTCGATCTCACCGCACGGCGGACCCTCCGGGCTCGCCTACCTGCGTTTCGAACTGGAGGAGGGAAGGCTCACGTCGCACCTGCGCCCGCTGGGTTTGCTGGAAGGCCTCCTGGTCCCCGCCGCCCTGGAGGCGCACTTCCAGGGCCGGGACTTCACCGCTCAGGACGAGATCCGCCGCCTGGACCGGAACTCGATGATCGGCAGGTGCACGATCGAGGGCGACGCCGGTCCGGCCGAAGCCCTGAGCACGTTGGGAGTGCTGCAGCGGCAGGAAGGGCGGTGGTGTTGCGGCTACTGCCTGAGCCGTGTCGACGGGACCGGGGACCCGCCACGGACGGCCCTCTCGCCCTACTCGAAGGTGCAGCTTCCCGACGGGGTGGGCCTCGAGATCGAGGAGGACCTGGCCGGCTGGTTGCTGCCCGGGCCGCTTCCCGCCTCCCTGGACCGGTCTGGGAGCCGGCCGGCCGGTTCGGTCGACTGCCGCCTTCGGGTACGGCTCGAGGTCCGCGATCTGAACGAGTTCGTGGAGGGCGCGGCCCACGAGGGCGGGGTCTCGGGAGAGCTGGTCGTGGCGGGTCTGGAGGGAGAGGCGGACCTCACTCTCGAGGTCGACCCGCAGCGCAGCGTCTTCGATTTCCGGCCGCTGGGCCCGGACTTCCGGGAGGCGTCGATCCGATACCGTCTGCGGTTGACTGCGGGTTCGGAACGGCGGTTCCGGCTGGAGGGCTTTCAGTCCCTTCGTAACGATGCAGGCGGCGCCTGGAGCCGCGGGGAGATGCTCGACGACTACACGACCTTGTATGGGTGCCTGAGCGAGACCCGGTCCGAGGCGAAAGAGATCGGGTCGATCTTCCTGAGGTCCGCTGCCGCCGCCGCCCTGGCGATGCCCGGCAACCTCGAGGGGGTGATCCGGGACTGGCGGGTCACGGGGACCAGGGACCGGCTGCTGCAGCGCTACGCGAAGATGCGGTACCTGGCCTTCGCGGCGCGGTTCCTGGCGGCCGGGCCGCCGATCCCCGCCTCCACTACGGGACCGTGATCGAGTCCGAGGTCTCGAGGTTCAGCGAAGGGTTGTAGGTGAAGCCCGAGGCGCTGACGCCAGTAACCGTGAAGACGAAGGTGCCGTTGGCGTTTCTCACCAGCTTCGAATTGTGCGTCGCCCGCCCGTCGGTGCCGGTGACCGCCGAGGTGGAGCTGACCGCCAAGCCGGTCCAGTCGCCCGAGACGGTCGCTCCGGCCACGGGGGAGCCGGTCTCGTCGACGATCTTGACGACCGCGACGCCGCGGGTCCGGTTGCCCTGGGCCTGGCTGGTCGACATGACGATGCTCTCGACGTAGATGTCGCCTCCCGAAGGCGGAGGAGGTGGCCCGCCGCCCTGGCTGAAGTCGAAGTGCATCAGGTTGAAGCCCCCCGAGTCGCTGACGAAGCGCAGCACCTGGACGCCGGGGTCGAGGCTGACGACGGTGGAGACGTCGGCCCAGCTCTGCCAGCCGCCGGTGTCCGGGGCGGTAACCGTTCCGGTCTCGTCGATCCCGCCGAACTCGAGGTGGAAGTCGCCGCCGCCGGCGCCCGACGCGACCCGAACGTCGACGGTAAACTCTCCTGCCGCGGTGACCTCGACGGTGTATTCCATCCACTCGTTGGACTCGATCCAGCCGACGTCGGCGCCCCCCTCGAGGCTCGCTTCGATGTCGACACCCTCGGCCGGCCGGTAGGCGCCGCCGAGGTTCTCGGCATCGGTGTCGTGGTAGGCGACTCCTTCGCCGCCGTGGTCGAAGTCGGCGGCGTCGATCAAGCCCGGGATCAGCTGCGGCGTGCCGTAGAACGGCCCCGGGTCGGGGGTGGGCGGCGGCGGGGGCGGCGACGGCGGCCCGCTGGGCTGGGTGCCGTCGACCACCGCGTAGCTGGCGATCTGGCTGTCGTCCGCGTTGGGCAGGGTGAGGCCGGAGTAGCGGCCCTTGCCGGCGGTGGCCAGCAGGTGGCCGCCGCCGTCATGGGCGCGCAGCGCGATGTCGCCGTTGGGCAGCTCGATCCACTCGAAGGTTTCGCCGGCCCCGGGGGTGAGCCGGTCGGCCGTTACCGAGTCGGTCTCGCCCGTGGTTCCGGAGTACTGGCCGTGCGACGCGAGCAGATGCACCCCTCCGCCGCCGGCGTCGTACACCTCGAAGAGGTCGCTCTGCGTCCCCGTGTAGGTCGCCAGCTGGGCTCGCCAGTCGTAACCGTCGGCCGGATCCGCGCTGACGAACATCTGCTCGCCGCGGTCGAAGAGGCCGATCGCCGTGCCGTCCGGCGGAATTGCCGGGGAGCCGCTGGCCGGCCACTGGCAGGTGGCGACGTCCGGGGTCCAGACAGTCCCGGCCTGCTCGATTTTGTACTGGAAGCCAGGCAGTTCGACGTCGTTGGCCGACAGCCACTGGAACTGAATCCAGCCGACGAAATGCGACTCGAAGGCGCTGTTGTACCCGTTTTCGGTATCTCCCGGCCAGAACTCGGTGCATAGCAGCGCCGGATAGCTGGTGCTGCTCTTGAACGGCTCGATGGTGT
>JBFGHG010000121.1:0-7503 GCA_041578395.1 Acidobacteriota bacterium | reverse complement strand
TTTGAGATTTGAGATTTGAGATTTGAGATTTGAGATTTGAGATTTGAGATTTGAAGCGCGCGGCCAGCGCGCGCCCCTACCACACCCCCAGCACCCTCCACCACACCCCGCCCACCCCCAGCCACACCACCAGATGCGCCACCGACAGCACGAACCCCACCCCCCACCACGGCTTCAGCGGAATGTACCCCGACCCGTAGTAGATCGGCGCCGCCCCGTCTCCGTAGTGGGTGAGGGAGGCGAAGAGGTTGGAGAAGAAGCAGAACAGCAGCGATGCCAGCAAGGGCGGCGCACCGGCTCCCACCGCGATCGCCAGAAACGCCGCGTACAACGCGATGATCTGCGAGGTCATGCTGGCGAATCCGTAGTGCAGGTACACGTACACCACCACCAGCAACACCAGCGCCGCCAGCCCGCTCCACCCTGCGAACCACTCCCCCGCCACCTCGACCAGCGAAGGGATCAAACTCGTCTCTCCCAGCGCCCCGGCCAGCGACACGAATCCGCCGAACCAGATAAAGGTGTCCCAGGCCGACTTCTCGCCCGTCACGTCCTCCCACTCCAGCACCCGCGTCAGCAACAGCAGGGTCACCGCGGCCAGAGCCGCCGCCACCGTGCTGATCGGATGCCACTGCGAAGTGCCCCAGGTCAGCGCCAGCGCCACGAACACCCCCAGCATGATCTTCTCGGCCGGCTTCATGGGCCCCAGCTCGGCCAGTTTCTCGCGGGCGTAGGCGGCGGCTTCGGGCGTTCGCCGCAACTCCGGGGTGTAGAGCCGGTAGATCAGCCAGGGGGTGAGGAGCAGCGACAGCACCCCGGGGACCGAGGCGGCGGCGAACCAGAGGCCCCAGGTGATCTGGACGTTGGCCGTCTCCAGCGCGAAGCGGGCGCTCAGGCCGTTGGCCGCCATGGCCGTCAGGAACATTGCCGAGGTCACCACGTTGCACTGGAACGCGGTGAACAGCAGATAGGACCCGATGCGCCGGGCGCTGGGACCCGGGTGGGAGTCGAACTCCTCGGCCAAACTGCGCGCCACCGGAAAGATGATGCCCCCGGTCCGGGCGGTGTTGGACGCGGTCACCGGCGCCAGCACCAGGTCGGTCAGGCCCAGCGCGTAGCCCAGCCGCAGCGAACTGCTCCCCAGCCGGCGGATGAAGTGCAGGGCGATGCGGCGCCCCAGACCGGTCTTGACGAAGGCCCGCGAGAATAGAAAGGCGCTCACGATGATCCAGGTCACCGAGCTGGAAAACCCGGCCAGCGCCTGCCGCAGGGTCAGCAGCTGCGTACACAGGCCGAAGGCGAGCGCGGCCAGCACCATGACCCCGATCGGGTACGGGTGCCAGAGCACGGCCGCGATGGCCGCTACGAACAGCAGCAGCAACTGCCATTCCGGCTGCGGGATCCCCGTCGAGGGGGTCGGAACCAGCAGGACGAGGCCGAGAGCCACGGCCATTACCGCCAGGGTCCTCCATTGGGGCCGCTGCTCTTCCATCGGGAGGGGATGTTACCAGCCTCGCCCACGGGGCGCGAACGTTTGCGCCAGGGGCGTCGCGGAGGCTACCCTGAAGGGACGTGAACGTTCCCGTGGCCAACGGCATCCCAAGGGGTGTGTGAGAAGCCTCACGGGGCCCGCATCCTACAATGCCTGCAAGGGGATGGGAATCATGAAGCGCCTGCTGCAACTGCTGCTCTTCACGCTGATGGTCGCGTCACTGCCGGCGCAACGGCCCGGCAGCGGCTGGAGGATTCCCGAACGGCGTCCCGCCGAAAAAATCGAACCTCTCGAGTGGGGCCTCCCCGCGGCCGCCCACCTGTTGCGCCGCGCCGGCTTCAGCGCCCCGCTGGACGAACTGGACCGCGTCGTTGACCAGGGCTTCCAGGCCACGCTGGACGAGCTGATCGACTTCGAGGAGGTCGACGATACCGCCCTGGAAGAGGGGCTGGCGTCGAAGGGCTATCAGCTGGCCTACTACGCGCCCGACGTGGACAGGAGCTTCGCCAGCCCCATCGACCTCAACCGCCAGTGGATGTTCCGCATGATCCACAGCCGCCGCCAGCTGGTGGAGAAGATGACCTTCTTCTGGCACGATCACTTCGCCACCTCGCTCGAATCGGTCCCGCTGGTCGACTGCATCAGCTTCCGGACGAACTGCCCCGACGGAAGGCCGCTGCTGCAGATCCAGAACGACACCCTGCGCTCACACGCGCTGGGCAACTACCGGGAGATGGTCGAAGCGGTGGCCCGCGACCCCGCCATGATCATCTTCCTGGACAGCTTCAGCAACATCGTGGGCTCCCCCAACGAGAACTGGGCGCGCGAGCTGCTCGAGCTGTTCACCATGGGGGAAGGCAACGGCTACACGGAACAGGACATTCAGGAAGCGGCCCGCGCCTTCACCGGCTGGTCGCTGAGTCCCTTCAACTACCGCTTCCGCTACTACCTGGCCCTGCACGACCACCGCTACCCCAAGCGCTTCCTGGGGCAGGAGATTCACCGCAATCCGGACGACCGGGAGCCGGGCTTTTCGGACGCGGAGCGCGTGATCGACATCATCTTCGAGCAGCCCCAGGTGGCCGAGTTCATCGCCGGCAAGCTGTGGGAGTACTTCGTGTACCCGGACCCCTCCGACGAGGTGATCGCTCCTCTGGCCCGGACTTTCCGCGACAGCGGCTACGAGCTGAAGCCCCTGATGGTCGCCATTTTCGAGCACCCCCATTTCATGTCGACCCGCGCCTACCGGGCCCAGATCAAGTCCCCCGTGGAACTGGCGGTGGGGGCCTACCGGGAACTGCGCATTCAGGACCCGGAGCACCTCCCCGCCGTGATGTTCTTCTTCTCGCTGGGCCAGCTGCTGTACCTGCCTCCCGACGTGGGAGGCTGGACGTCCAACCGGGGCTGGATCAACACCGGCACTGCGCTGGGCCGCTACAACTTCACCAACTTCCTGGTCAGCAACCGCGAGGGGCTCTACGACGAGGTCCTCCCCCCCGTCGACAATGAGATTCCGGTGCAGGCGCTGCTGGACCAGTACCGGGTTCGAAGTGCTACCGAGGTGGTGGACCTGTTCGTGGAGACGCTGGTGCAGGGGGACGTGTCGGTGGACACGCGCTACACGCTCGAGCAGTACCTGACGACGGCGCCCGACGGCAGGCCCCTGGACTTCGACCTGGACGACCCGGCCGTCGTCGACCGCAACGTCCGCGGGCTGATCTACCTGGTGATGCTGCTCCCCGTCTATCAGCTGAATTGACCGCCGCCCCGGCAAATGCGAAAAAAAACACAGCTGGCCGAAACAACCCCGCGCCCTTACCGTACGGAACCCCGACAGGCAAGTCCGCTGAGAAGGGGAGATGCGATGAGACGATTCGGTTGCGCGGTGTTGTTGCTGGGGTTGACGGCGCAGGTGGCGGCGGGGCAGGTCCCGGGGCGCGGGGGCTGGCGGCTGCCCGAGCGGCCGGCGGTCGAGGAAGGGCCCGAACCCCTCGAGTGGGGAGTCCCGGCGGCGGCCCATCTGCTGCGCCGAGCCGGGTTCAGCGCCGGTCTGGACGAGCTGGACCGGGTCGTGCGGCAGGGTTTCGACGCCACCGTGGACGAGCTGGTCGACTTCGAGGCGGTGGACGACTCCGCGATGGAGGCCGCGCTGGACGCCAAGGGGTACGAGTTCGTTCGCACCAACCGCGAAGGCCAGGTCCTGCCCAACGGCCTGGGCATGCAGCAGTGGTGGTACTTCCGGATGCTCAACAGCCGGCGGCAGCTGGTGGAGAAGATGACGCTCTTCTGGCACGACCACTTCGCCACCTCGCTGGGAGTGGTCCGCTTCGTCAACGGGTCCGGCAAGCCCCTGATGCAGGTGCAGAACGAGACACTGCGCGAGCACGCGCTGGGGAACTTCCGGGAGATGGTGCTGGCCATCGCCCGCGACCCGGCGATGATCGTCTGGCTGAACAACTTCGAAAACGTCAAGGGGCGGCCCAACGAGAACTGGGCCCGCGAGCTGCTCGAGCTGTTCACCATGGGAGAAGGCAACGGCTACACCGAACAAGACATCCAGGAAGCCGCCCGCGCCTTCACCGGCTGGTCGCTGCTTCGCCCCCGCCGCGACGGCGCCGCCGGGGCGCTCGATTTCGTGTTCCGCCCCCAGGCCCACGACGAGGGCCCCAAGACTTTCCTGGGGCAGACGATTCAATCGCCGCGCGGCGCCGAAGGGATCCAGGACGGGGAGCGGGTCGTCGAGATCATCTTCGAGCAGCCGCAGGTGGCGGAGTATGTCGCCCGCAAAGTCTGGGAATATTTTGTCTATCCGGAGCCGGAGGACGAGGTGATCCTTCCGCTGGCGAAGGCGTTCCGGGACAGCGGCTACGAGCTGAAGGCGTTGATGCGGGCGCTGCTGGAGCATCCGCATTTCCTGTCGGAGAAGGCCTACCGCGCCAAGATCAAGAGTCCCGTGGAGCTGGCCGTGGGCGCCTACCGCGAGCTGGGCATCACGCAGCCGGAGAACCTGCCGCGAGTTCTGGAGTTCTATTCGCTGGGCCAGACTCTCTTTTTCCCGCCGGACGTGGGCGGGTGGACCAGCGACACGGGCTGGATCAACACCGGGACGATTCTGGCCCGCTTCAACCTGTTCGCCTTCATGATCAGCAACGACGGGTTGATCTACGTTCCCGGCCGGGACGAGCCCGTCCGCAATCCCATCGAGGACCAGATCGATGTCCTGGGCTTGCTGGAGAAGTACCAGGCGAGGACGCCCAGCACCGCGCTCGACTTGTTCGCCGAAACCATGGTGCAGGGCGACCTGTCGACCGACAGCCGCTACACGCTGGAGACCTACCTGGCCACCCGCGCCAACGGAGATCCGCTGGACTGGGCAGCCGAATACGAGCTGGGGTGGGACGGTGAGGTGCCGTACAAGGTCGGCGGGCTGATCTACCTGCTGGCCCTGCTGCCGGCGTACCAGCTGAACTGAGGAGCTGAAGATGCTGAATCGAAGAGACTTTCTGGGCAAGTTCACCCTACTGTCGACGGCGTTGACCGCTCCCAGCTTCCTGGTGCGCAGCATCAAGGCGGCGCAGGCCAAGGGGCTGGCCAACGCCCAGCTGGGCAACCCCAACCGGATCCTGGTCGTGATCGAGCTGGCGGGGGGGTGCGACGGCCTGAACACCGTGGTGCCGTACACCAACGACGTCTACTACGCCTCCCGTCCCGAGCTGGCGCTGCAGCAAAGCCAGGGTCTGCTGACGCTCGATTCGACCCACGCCTTTCATCCGGCCATGACCGGGTTTCACGAGTTGTACTCCGAACTGGGCGGTTTGGCGGTCGTGCAGGGGGTGGGCTATCCCAACCCCAACCGCTCCCACTTCCGCTCCATGGACATCTGGCACACCGCCGAGCCGGACAACGTGGCCACCGACGGCTGGCTGGCCAGCTATTTCGACCAGAACCCGCAGGGCGGTTCGCTGCAGGGGCTGAACCTGGGCGGGCGCGTGCCCCGCGCCATGGTGTCAGAGGGGGGGGCCTCTCCGTCGATCCAGAACATCGAGACCTACCAGCTGCAGACCGACCCGAGGTATCCTGCAGACACCCCCAACAAGAACGCGGCCTTTCAGGAACTGCTGTCGGAGCCGCAGAACCGCTTTCCCTTCCAGGAGTTCGTCACCCAGACGGTGCTGGACGCCACGGTCAGTTCGATCCAGCTGCTGGAGGGGCGCGAAAATTACACGAGCACCGTCGAGTACCCGCAGACCGCCTTCGCCAACAACCTGCGCAGCATCGCCCAGATCATCGCCGCCGACCTGGGCGTGACGGTCTTTTACACCTCGATCAACGGCTTCGACACGCACGCCAACCAGATCGTGGGCGGCAACAACCTGGTGGGGACTCATTCCGCGCTGCTGGGCGACGTCTCCCAGAGCGTCAAGGCCTTCTACGACGACATGAAGGAGATGGGGCGCGACGAGGACGTCCTGATCATGACCTTCTCGGAGTTCGGCCGGCGGCTGTCCGAAAACGGCAGCCTGGGGACGGACCACGGCACCGCCAACCAGATGTTCGTCATCGGCACCCCGGTGGCGGGGGGGATGTACGGCTCCCAGCCCTCTCTGAGCAATCTGGACCCGGTGGGAGACATGATCTACACGGTGGACTTCCGCAGCGTCTACGCCTCGGTGCTGGCCAACTGGCTGGGCGCCGACCCGGCGCAGGTCCTGGGCGCGAACTGGCTCGACCCTCAGTTGAGTTTCGTGTAGGGCACCCGTGGCACGGCCTTCCAGGCCGCGAATCACGGGCCGGGATGCCCGTCCCACGATCACGGGCAGGGATGCCCGCGCCACTCAACCTTCCGGCCTCGTGCCGGGTCCAATCCGTCGATGACCGGAATCTTCTGTACACTCCACGGGAGGGATTGAGATGAGAACGATTCGACAGAGCGTGTTCGCGATGGGGTTGCTGGCCGCCGGGGTGGCGTTTGCTTTCGGGGCGCGCAGCGCCGACGTGCTGGACCGCAGTTTCGCGGTGGGCCCGGGCGGGACCCTGACGGTGGAGGCGGCCATGGGATCCATCGAGGTGTCCTCGGGCGCGTCCGACCGCGTCAACGTCCGCATTTACCGCGAGTCGGAACTGAGCGAGGCGGACTTCGAGCAGCTGCTGAACGAGTTCGACTTCCGGCTCGAGCAGTTCGGCAACGACGTGCTGGTGCGGGTGGAGCGGTTGAACCACGACCGCTCGTGGAGCAACCGCCGCAGCCGCCTGCAGTTCCGCTTCGAAGTCGAAGTGCCCTACCAGTACAACCTGGACCTGGCCACGGCGGGCGGCAGCATCGGCGTCTCGGACTTGGAAGGCGAAGTGGACGCCAAGACCGCCGGCGGCAGCCTGCGCTTCGGCCAGATCATGGGCCGGGTGAAGGGCACGACGGCGGGCGGGAGCATCACGCTGGAAGGCAGCAACGCAGAGGCCGAGCTGAAGACGGCCGGCGGCAGCATCCGCGTGGGCCGCGTCAACGGCAGGTTGGAAGCCAAGACTTCCGGGGGCGGAATCGACGTCGAGGAAGTCTACGGCGAGATCCGGGCGTCGACCTCGGGCGGCAGCGTGAGGGCCACCATCTCGGCGCAGCCGCAAGGCGAGTGCCACTTGAGCACCTCGGGCGGCAACGTCACCGTGACGCTGGCCGAAGGGATCGGCGTCGACCTGGACGCCAAGACCTCGAGCGGCCGCGTCCACAGCGACCTGGCCGTCCAGGGCCGCAGCGACCCCAAGCGCAAGAACGTCCTGGAGGGACCCGTGGGCGGAGGCGGCCCGCGCCTGGTGCTGCGCACCTCGGGGGGCAACATCGAAGTGCGCCGGGCGGGGCGGTGACTTTGCAGCAATGAATCTTTCACTTCGGCCCGAGGGCTGACTCCCGGGCCGATGCCACTCCCAGGGGACCCGTGCTCGGGCGGCTCAAACCGATCCCACGGATTGCGTTCAGATTGGACGGTTCAATGCTGGCGTCTTTGCTTTAGTCCAGGATC
>JBFGHG010000120.1:0-7514 GCA_041578395.1 Acidobacteriota bacterium | reverse complement strand
CTGCGGGCGGCGGTGGCCATCTGCGAGGGGCCCCTGCTGCCGAGCAGCGCCCTGCTCATCCACGACGTCGAGACTGGCTCCGAGGGCGGAAGCGCCGGGCCGGCGGGCGACGGGGTACTGCCGGAGGATCTGCGCCTGGCGACGCTGGAGCGGCGGCACGTGCTGGCCGTTTTTCGGCACCTGGGCGGCAACAAGAGCCGCACCGCCAGGGCGCTCGGAATCTCGCGCTCCACGCTGGACCGCAAGCTCTCTTCGTACGGCGTCTGACCAACGGCGGGCTGGAGAGCGGGCTAGAGCCCGGCTCGCAGCGCTGGAAGGCGCGCGATCTCCAGCAGCACCAGCGACTCGCCCCGCTCCTGGATCAGCCGCTCGAACTTCTCCACCAGCAGGTTGCGGCGGGTCCAGAGGGCGTCCAGCTCCGCGGGGCCCAGGTACGGGCGCAGCTCCCTGCGCAAAGTGCTTTCGTCCAACTCCACCAGCCGCCGCCAGACCCGCCCCTCCAGCTGCCAGAACGGGGAGGGAGACATCAGCTTGGAGTCGCGCTGAAAAGTGCGCGTGTGATCGATCATCCAGAGCCGGCCCGCGGAATCGAGCAGGATGTTCCCCTGGTTGCGGTCGGAGTTGGCGATCAGGTTGTCGAAGAAGCGCAGGTTCTGCATCTGGACGCGCCAGCGGCTCACGTCGGCGGGCTTGACGCCCTGCTGGATGCGCTCCCGCTCGTCCACCGCCGATTCGATCCACAGCTGGACCGTGCCCTCGCGCCAGCCGAGGTTGCGCTTCACCGTCGGAGGGAAGCCCTCCAGCTCCAGCAGGCGGGCGAGCCGGTAGGCGGCCACTTCGAACATCGCGCTGTCGCGGAAATGGTGCTGGTAGTCGCCGTTGCGGAAGCGGGCGCCTTTCCTCTCGACCGCTACGTCGCGGAAGATGGCGTGGGCCCGGATGCCGTCCCGCTCGAGCAGGAGCTTCTGCGGATGGTTGATCCCTTTTCCGATGGTCTCCTTGCTCAGGATGCGGGCCTCGAGCAGGAACTCCTCCGCCTCTTCGTGGCTGCGGAAGGGCAGCGGCTTTCCGTCCGGTCCCAGCCAGCCGGGGTCGGCGGGGTGCAGCACGGCGGCTTCCAGAGCGGCCGTCCCGGCGAGAGCCACAGGGAGAGTCAGCAGCACCGCGATCAGGCAACTGCGGGTCGTCACACCGTTCTTCATGCCTCGCTCCTCTGCACGCTCCACTCCAGATCCCGTCTGAGATCGGTAAATTGCTGCAGGAAAATAGGTTAGAGATGGAGTGAGGGGAGCCGCGTACGAGGCCCTGGTAGATCGTTTCGCTACAACTTCCCGGGTCGAGTGTATCGATTGACTACACTCGAGAGATCAGTATTTTCGGGATTTCCGGTTTTGTTTCCAGGTCTCGAACAGGGCCTGGCACGGTTCGGTCAGCAGGCCGGGGCGGACCTCGAGCGGGCTGCCCCCCATGCGCGCCAGCTCCACGGCGGGGACGTGCAGCTCCGAAAACCCGGCGGCCGCGGCGTCGGCGATGGTGGCGCCGTAGTAGACGCGGTCGATCTTGCACCAGTGGATCGCCGACAAACACATGGGGCAGGGTTCGCAGGTGGTGAACATCTCACAGCCGCTCAGGTCGATGGTGGAGAGCGCGCGGGCGGCCTCCCGGATGGCGTTCACCTCGGCGTGGGCGGTGGGGTCGGTGTCCCGCCAGACGGTGTTGTGCGACGACGCCACCAGCCGTCCCCTGCGGACGACCACCGCTCCGAACGGAGTCTGGCCGGCCTCGATCCCGGCGCGGGCCTTCTCGATCGCCGCCTGCATGAATTCGTGCTCGTTCATTCCCGCGCCTCCTCCCAATTCGGTCACTCGACGGGGCAAAACTCCAGTGGTAATCCTAATCGAACCGGGGCCTCCCTATCCGGGCGGCCGCACCTCCACCGGCGAGAACCGAACGTGGTAGGCCATCCCCTCCTCTGCCAGCAGGTCGAAAGAACCGCCCAGGTTGGGCCAGTCCGACTGCCCGCCCAGGAAAGTCACCGAGCGGGCGCGAACCACACCCGTCTCGACCCCGTCCGCGCTCTCGCGACGGTAGCTCCCCCGCCGCAGCGTGGTCGGCACTCCCACGGCGAGGTCCAGGTCCAGCGAGAGTGTTTCCCCGCCGGGGCCGCGGAAGCGGACCGCCGCCTGCATGCGGTCGCCGTCGCGCACCCCGCGGGCCTCCTCGAGGGCATAGCCGAGCGGCTCCTTCGAGTCCCCCCGGTACACGCCGTCCGGCAGCCCCGGCGCGCAGCCCGCCGAGAGGACCACCGCCAGGAGGCCGGCCAGACCCTTGACCCGTTTCGGGACCCCTGCAAAGATAGGCCCGAGCCAGCGGCTGGAGCACGCGGAAGAGCAGGAACGCCCGGGTCCCGGGCCGGGTACGGTGACTATGACGCCTCCCAACATTTTGACCATTCTGAGGGTCATTCTAGTCCCCGTCTTCATCCTGTTCACCATTTACGGTTACCTGGAGGGGGCGTTGGCGGCGTTTCTGCTGGCGGGACTGACCGACCTGCTGGACGGTTTGATCGCGCGCGCCTTCGACCTGAAGAGCCAGCTGGGCATGCTGCTGGACCCCATCGCGGACAAGCTGCTGCTGGTGAGTTCGTTCATCGTCCTCTCGCTGCCGGGCCTCGAACTGGAGAGCCGCATCCCCATCTGGCTCGCCGTCACGGTCATCAGCCGCGACGTCCTGCTGGTCACCTCCGTGGTGCTGGTGAACCTGGCGCTGGGCAAGCACGTCTTCCCGCCCTCGCTGTGGGGAAAGCTGACCACGGCCTTCCAGCTGCTGGCGGTTCTGCTGGTCCTGATCCACAACTCGCTGGGCCTGGGAGCCCCTCTGCTGCAGCCGGTCTTTTTCACCACTCTCGCGCTCACGGTCTTTTCCGGTCTACACTATCTGGTCCGGGGCCGCCGCATGCTGCAGGTCCGCAATCCCCGGATGTAGCGGACGAAAACGAAGCAACAGGAGCAGGAAAGGTCTGCATGAGTGGCAACCTGAAGTGGGAAACGGGCGAAGGCATCGGCCTGCTGACCGTCGATCGCCCCAAAGCGCTCAACGCGCTCAACGGGGAGACGCTCGCGGAAATGGAACAGGCGCTGCGCGAGGCCCGCGACGACGCCGGGGTGGGGGCCGTCATTCTCACCGGTGCGGGCGAGAAGGCGTTCGTGGCCGGCGCCGACATCAAGGAGATGCTCGGGCTGTCCCCGCTGGAGGCGCGATCGCTGGCCCGGCGCGGACAGGCCCTGTTCCGGATGGTGGAGACCTTCCCCAAACCGGTGGTGGCCGCGGTCAACGGCTTCTGCCTGGGCGGGGGCTGCGAACTGGCGCTCTCCTGCCACGTGCGGATCGCCTCTCAGAACGCGCGCTTCGGGCAGCCGGAGGTGAAACTCGGCCTGATTCCCGGCTATGGCGGCACGCAGCGGCTGCCGCGCCTGGTGGGACGCGGGGTGGCCCTGGAGATGATCCTCTCCGGAGAGATGATCGACGCCGGGCGCGCCTTCCAGGTGGGGCTGGTCAACCGGGTCGTGGAACCGGAGCGCCTGTTGGAGGTGAGCCGCCAACTGTGCCGCAGCTTCCTCTGCAACGCCCCCCTGGCCCTGCGCGCCAGCCTGGAAGCGGTGTGCCGCGGCTCGGAGCTTCCGCTGGATGGGGGCGAAGCGCTGGAGGCGTCCCTGTTCGGGCTGGTCTTCTCGAGCGAGGACGCCCGGGAAGGGACGGCGGCCTTCGCGGAGAAGCGGCCGCCGAAGTTTCGGGGGAAGTGATTTGATTTCAGATCGCGGATTGCAGAGTGCAGATCGGGGGGCGGGCGTTGAAAGAAATTGACGGAGCGCTCAGTGCGGAGGGGATTCGGGTGGGGCTGGTGGTGAGCCGGTTCAACGAACTGGTCACTGAGCGCCTGCTGGAAGGGGCGCTGGGGTACCTGCGGCGGGCCGGGGCCGATCCGGACGACCTGACCGTGGTGCGGGTGCCCGGCAGCTTCGAAATCCCGCAGGCGGCGCGCCGGCTGGCCGAATCGGGCCGCTGCGACGCCGTCGTCTGTTTGGGGACGCTGATCAAGGGGGAGACGGACCACTACGACTATCTCGCCTCCACGGTGACGAGCGCCATCGCCCGCGTGGGGCTGGAGTCGGGCCTGCCGGTCAGCTACGGCGTCCTGACCGCCGCCACCTCCCGGCAGGCCCTGGAGCGCGCCGGCATCAAGCACGGAAACAAAGGCGTCGAAGCCGCCCAGGCCGCCATCGAAATGGTTCACGTCTTCAGGAACCTGAAATCCGAAATCTAGAACCTGAGCTCTGAAATGGTTACTCGTCGCCGGCGGGCTCGTGAATTCGCCCTCCAAATGCTCTATCAGCGGGACTTGACCGAAGCCTCGACGCAGGAGGTCCGCGGAACGTTCTGGCAGAACCGCAGGGCGGACCGGGAGACCCGTGACTTCGCCGACAGGCTGTTTCGGGAGTCGGACCAGCAGCGTTCCCGCATCGACGAGCTGATCGGCCGCCACGCGCGCCGCTGGAAAGTCGAGCGGATGGCGGCCGTGGACCGCAACGTGCTGCGGCTGGCCGTGTGCGAGCTGCTGCTGGGGGAGGCGCCGCCGGCCGTGGTGATCGACGAGGCGATCGAAGTGGCGCGCAAGTTCAGCGGCACCGACTCGGGTGACTTCGTCAACGGCATTCTGGACTCGGTCCGCAAGCAGCTCGAGGCGGACGGCAACGGGGAGAAGTCATGAGCGGAGCCGCCACCGACCCGATCCAGCAGCGCTACCGCAAGCTGGAACAGCTGCGCGAATTGGGGCACGAGCCCTACCCCTACCGATTCGAGTGGACCCACGCCATCCCGCGGCTGCTGGAGGAGTTCGCCGACTCCAGCGGAGAAGAGCTGGAGGCGCGGCCGGTGGAAGTGGCCGTGGCGGGCCGGCTGATCGCGCTGCGCGGACATGGGAAGGTCGGCTTCGGCCACCTGCTGGGGGGCGGGGAGCGCATCCAGATCTACGTCCGCAAGGACCGGGTGGGCGACGAGAACTACCGGCTCTTCAAACTGCTGGACATCGGAGACGTGGTGGGCGTGCAGGGTGTGATGTTCCGCACCCGCACCGGGGAGCTGACGGTCTTCGCCGACCGGCTCGAGCTGCTGGCCAAGTCGCTGCTGCCCCTGCCCGAGAAATGGCACGGCTTGACCGACGTGGAGCTGCGCTACCGGCAGCGCTATCTCGACTTGATCGCCAACCCCGAGGTACGCGGGATCTTCGAGCGCCGCAGCGCCCTGATCCGCGAGTTGCGGACCTTCCTCGAGGAGGAGGGCTACCTGGAGGTGGAAACGCCCATGATGCAGCCGCTGGCGGGCGGCGCCACGGCCCGGCCCTTCGAGACCCACCACGAGGCGCTGGGCATCCCGCTGTACCTGCGGATCGCGCCCGAACTCTACCTGAAGCGCCTCACCGTGGGCGGCTTCGACCGGGTCTACGAGATCAACCGCAACTTCCGCAACGAGGGGATTTCGTCGCAGCACAACCCCGAATTCACGATGCTCGAGTTCTACCAGGCCTACAGCGACTATCACGACCTGATGGAGCTGACCGAGCGGATGCTGCGCAGGGTGGTGAAGCGCGTCTGCGGAGGGCTGCGCGTGAAGTACGGCGAGGTCGAGCTGGACTTCGGCCGCTACGAGAGGATCTCCCTGCTGGAGGCGGCCCGGCGCCACTGGCCCGGGGGCGACCCTCCCTCCGCCGAGAGCCTGCTCGAGCGGGAGGGTGTCCTGGCGGCCCTGGAGCAGCTGGATCTGGAGCCGGTCGACCGCCGCAGCTGGGGCCGCATGCTGGCGCAGCTGTTCGAGGAAGTCGCCGAGCCGCATCTGATCCAGCCCACCTTCGTCTACGACTATCCGCTGGAAGTCTCGCCGCTGGCCAAGGAAAAGATGGGTGACCCGCGCTTCGTGGAGCGCTTCGAGATGTACGTGGCGGGCTTCGAGGTGGCCAACGGCTACAGCGAGCTGAACGATCCGGAAGAGCAGCGGCGCCGCTTCCAGCTGCAGCTCGAGCAGCGCGAGCGGGGCGACCGGGAGGCGCACGCCATGGACGAGGACTACCTGCGCGCCCTGCGGCACGGCCTGCCGCCCACCGCCGGCGAGGGAATCGGGATCGACCGCCTGACCATGGTGCTGACCGACTCCCCTTCCATCCGGCAGGTGATCCTCTTCCCCCAACTCCGGCCCGAATCGGGCCGGGAGCAGTGACGGGGGCGGCCCGATGCGCTTCGAGTTCTTCGTCGCCTGGCGCTACCTGCTGGCGCGCCGCAAACAGGCGGTCATCTCCTTCGTCAGCCTGATCTCGATCCTGGGCGTGACGGCGGGCGTGGCGGCCCTGATCGTGGCGCTGTCGCTCAACAGCGGCTTCCAGGAGGAGTTTCAGAGCCGCATCCTGCGGGCCACTTCCCACGTCATCCTGAGCCGGCTGGGGAACCTGGCCATCCGCGACTACGAGCCGCTGGCGGACCGGCTCGCGGACCTGGAGGGCGTGCGGGGAACGACTCCCACCGTCTACGCCCAGGCGCTGCTCATGGTGGGCGACCTGAACCGGCAGCAGCCGGCCATCCTGCGGGGTGTGGACCCGCGGCGCGGCGCCATCGTGGAGGACCTCTTCGCGCGGATCGTGGAGGGAGGCCTGGACGAGTTTTCCCGCCTGCGGCCGGTGCCGTCGATCGTGCTCGGCAAGGACCTGGCCGAGCGTCTGGGAGTGCTGGTGGACGAAAACGTGCGGGCCGTCGGACTGCAGGGAGAGTTGTCGCCGCTGGGGCGCATGCCCCGCATCCGCACCTTCCGGGTGGTGGCCGTCTTCGACTCGGGACTCTGGGAGTACGACGCCAACTGGGCCCTGGTTCCACTGCCGGCGGCCCAGAGTTTCGCCGGCCTCTCGCCTTTCGAGGTCTCGGCGCTGGAATTCCGGATCGAGGAAATCGACCGCGCCGCGGAGGTGGCCCGCCGGATCGAGGAGGCCGCCGGCGCGGAGTTCAGCACCCGCACCTGGATCGAGTTGAACCGGCCGCTCTTCTCGGCCCTCGAGCTCGAGAAACTGGCGCTGTTCATCGCCATCAGCCTGATCGTGATGGTGGCTTCGCTGAACATCGTGAGCACCCTGACCCTGATGGTGATGGAGAAGAACCGGGACATCGCCATCCTCTCCGCCATGGGGGGCCGCAGCGGCACCTTCGTGCGGATCTTCATGCTGCAGGGGCTGATCATCGGCGCGGCCGGCACCCTGCTGGGCGATCTGCTGGGGTGCGGCCTGGTCTGGTACTTCGACCGCTACCAGGTGTTTCCGCTGGAGCCGCAGATCTACTCCATCCCCTTCGTCCCCTTCCGGCTGCACGGCGAGGAGGTGCTGGTGGTCTCGGTGGTGGCCGTGCTGGTGAGCTTCCTGGCCACCCTCTACCCGGCCCGTGCCGCCAGCCGGCTCGACCCCGTGGAAGCCTTCCGGTACG